>NZ_JBEOVG010000073.1:0-46070 GCF_040295345.1 Actinosynnema sp. NPDC002837 | reverse complement strand
CCGGGCAGGCTTGGCGGACGCTTTTCCCGCCAGGCCTGCCCGGCTTTGGCCTGCCTGGGGTGCCCGTAAGGGCCCCATGTCAAATCGAGCCGAACAGCACCGCCACCGCCCCGCCCAACCCAACCGTCACCCGCCCAACCCGAACCCAACCCTCACCCACGCAACCCAACCCGCCCCAACCCTCACGCGATCAACCCACCCCGAAACGCCACCAACGCCGCCTGCACCCGGTTCACCGCACCGATCTTGCCCAGCACCGACGACACGTACCCCTTCACCGTCGCCTCGGACAGGTGCAACGTCCCACCGATCTCGGCGTTCGACATCCCCTGTCCGATGAGGACCAACACCTCGCGCTCCCGTTCGGACAAAGACGCCAGCAACCGCCGAGCCGGCTCGGCCGCCCGTTCACCGTCGGCGACCGCCGCCAGCACCCGCGCCGCCACACCGGGGTCGAGCACCGCTCCGCCCAGCGCGAGGTCGCGCACGGCCCGCACCAGCTGCTCGGGCTCGGTGTCCTTGAGCAGGAACCCCGAAGCGCCCAACCGCAGCGCCTCCGACACGTACTCGTCCACGTCGAACGTGGTCAGCATGGCGATCTTCGGCGGGTCGGGGATGGCACGCAGCCTGCGCAGCGCCATCAACCCGTCGGACGACCGCATCCGGATGTCCAGCAGCACGACGTGCGGGCGGTGCCGGCGTGCCAGGTCGGCCACCAGGTGCCCGTCGTCGCACTCGGCCACGACCTCCATGTCGCCTGCGCTGCTGAGGATCATGCGAAGGCCGGACCGGACGAGGTCTTCGTCATCGGCCAGCATCACCTTGATCACGACGCCTCCCCGCGTTGGCGTTTCGTGTCCGTGCCCGCCCAGCCTCGTGCACGAACACGCAAGCTGACGTTAATTCCCCGTTATCTCACCACGGAAAGACGCGGGTTCAGCCTGTTCACAGTTGCCAGGAAATAACCGAGGTCAGCTCAGGACCTGCGCAACTTCCTGGCGCAGTCGCGGCAGCAGGGCGTAGAGCTTGTCGCCCGGGCAGAGGGTGTCCCGGTAGTCCCGGTGGCCCTGGATCGACGACGGCGGGATGCCGTACTGCTCGCACGTGTACACGCAGAACGACACCAGCGAGTCCCACTGCAACTTGGGCGGCTCCACGTCCATGTAGAGGCCTTCGTTCTCGATTCCGATGGCCGCGGTGTTCTGGCCGGGGCAGTGCGCGCCCACCACGACCCGGTCGCCGGCCCGCAACGCCGCCAGGCTGCCGTGCCTGCCCTCCATGAGGAACCCGCCGCGGCTGTTGGTGAAGTGCTGGCCGGAGTCGATCCAGCCGTTGGTGTCCATGTGGAGGTTCTGGATCCACCTGGCGTTGGCGTACGCCGCCGCCTGCGAGTAGTCGGTCACGTTCGCCGACGCGGTGTGGTGGATGAGGATCCGCACGGGCCGCTCGTTCACAACGCTCGTCGGCTGCGCCGGCGGCCTCGCGCCCCAGTCGGCGCAACTGCGGATGGGCAGGATGGGCGAACCAAGGGCCGGCGAGGAGCCCAGACCAACGAGCACCCCCGCGCCGGCGAGACCGGTGAGCAGCGATCGACGTCGCATCATGTTGACCTTTTTCCCAATATCAGGCCAATAGGTCAAGACTCCACACCCGGACGGGCGAAGACCACCAACCGCACCCACCTCAAACGCGAAGCTCTTTCGCGAATCCTTGACCAGCCAGTAACGTGCGTCACACGATCCCTGCCTGGAAGGAGCTTCGCGTCATGCGGAGAGCCGCCCGATCGCTAGCCGTGGTCGCACTCCTCACCGCCGCGGCCACCGTCCCCATCACGACCCCCACCGCCACCGCCACCGAGGTCAGGACCACCGCCTTCACCCCGGACGACCACTGCCTCGGCCAGTGCCACGACCTGCTGCCGCCCGGCCAGAACGGCAACGCCACCCTCGCCGAGATCCTGGCCCACCGCGCGCTCGGCACCCGTCCCGCGCACTCCGCCGACCAACTGGGCCGCTACGACTCCCTCGTCTCCGGCTACGGCGGCCTGACCAACGAGCAGCTGGGCACGTTCTTCAACGACGCCTCCTTCGGCGTCGCGGCCGACCAGGTCGAGAGCACCGTCAAACCGCGCGCCGACGTCACGATCGTCCGCGACAAGGCGCTCGGCATGCCGCACATCTACGGCACGACCCGCTCCGGCACGGAGTTCGGCGCCGGCTACGCCGCCGCGCAGGACCGGCTCTGGCTGATGGACCTGTTCCGCCACCTCGGTCGCGGCCAGCTGTCCGGGTTCGCCGGCGGCGCCGAGGGCAACCGGGCGTTGGAGCAGAGCTTCTACAACCAGATCCCCTACACCGAGGCCGACCTCCAGGCGCAGATCGACCAGGTGGCCGCGCAGGGCCCGCGCGGCGCGCAGGCGTTGCAGGACGTCAAGGACTACATCGCGGGCATCAACGCCTACATCGCCAAGTCCATCGCCAACCGCACGTTCCCGGGTGAGTACGTCCTGACCGGGCACGCCGACGCGATCACCAACTGGAACGACATCAAGCCGTTCCAGCCGACCGACCTGGTCGCGATCGCCGCCGTCGTGGGCGGGCTGTTCGGGGCGGGCGGTGGCGGCGAGGTGCAGAACGCCCTGGTGAAGCTGGCCGCGCAGAACAAGTACGGCGCCACCGTCGGCGACCAGGTGTGGCGGTCGTTCCGCGAGCAGAACGACCCCGAAGCCGTGCTCACCCTGCACGACGGCCGGCGCTTCCCCTACGGCACGACGCCCACCGCACCCCAGGGCGTGGCACTGCCGGACAACGGCGTCGTGACGCCCGAACCGATGGTGCACGACCAGACCACCACCGCGCACTCCACAGTGGACACGCCGCCGGACCTCAAGCCCCTCGAAGGCCTCTTCGCCGACGGCGTCCTCCCGCCCGACCTCCTCACCAAGAAGCACGGCATGTCCAACGCGCTGGCGGTGTCCGGCCGGCACACCGACACCGGCAACCCGATCGCCGTGTGGGGCCCGCAGACCGGCTACTTCGCGCCGCAACTCCTCATGCTGCAGGAACTGCACGGCCCCGGCCTGCGCGCACGCGGCGTGTCGTTCGCAGGCGTGTCGATGTACGTGCAGCTCGGGCGCGGCGTCGACTACTCGTGGAGCGCGACCTCGGCCGGCCAGGACATCACCGACACCTACGCCGTCGAGCTGTGCGAGCCCGGCAACGGCACGCCCACCGCCGCGTCGCTGCACTACCGCTACCACGGCCAGTGCCTGCCGATGGAACGCCTCGAGCGCAAGAACGCGTGGAAGCCGACCGTCGCCGACCCCACGCCCGCCGGCTCGTACACGCTCGTCATGCACCGCACCAAGTACGGCCTCGTGCAGAGCCGCGCCGCGGTCGACGGCAAGTTCGTCGCGTACACCTCGCTGCGCTCCACCTACCTGCACGAGGTCGACTCGATCATCGGCTTCCAGGAGTTCAACGACCCCGACGCGATCAAGTCGGCCGCGGACTTCCAGCGCGCGGCCGAGCACATCGGCTACGCGTTCAACTGGTTCTACGTGGACTCCCGCGACACCGCGTACTTCAACTCCGGCGCGAACCCCGTGCGCAAGGCGACCGTCGACCCGCACCTCCCGGTGAAGGCCGAGGCCGCGTACGAGTGGGAGGGCTGGGACGCCGACCGCAACACGGCCGCGTACACGCCGTTCGCGCAGCACCCGAACTCCGTCAACCAGGACTACTACATCAGCTGGAACAACAAGCAGGCGCTCGACTACTCCGCGTCCGGCTACGGCATGGGCTCGGTGCACCGCGGCGACCTGCTCGACGACCGGGTGCGCGCGCTCATCGCCCGCGGCAAGGTCACCCGGACCTCCCTCACCCAGGCCATGGCCGAAGCGGGAGTCGCCGACCTCCGCGCCGAACAGGTCCTGCCCGACCTCCTCCGCGTGATCGACACGACGCCGATCACCGATCCCGCCCTCGCCGCCGCCGTGACCAAGCTCCGCGACTGGCACCGATCCGGGTCGCTGCGCAAGGAGACCTCGCGCGGCAGCAAGGCCTACGCGCACGCCGACGCCATCCGGTTGCTCGACGCGTGGTGGCCGCGCCTGGTGGAGGCGCAGTTCAAGCCCGGCCTGGGCGACGCGCTCTACGGCCGGCTCACCGGCGCACTCCAGATCGACGAACCGCCTTCGGACACGCACGGCGCGGCTCCGCACAAGGGCTCGTCGTTCCAGAACGGCTGGTGGAGCTACGTCGACAAGGACCTGCGCGCCGTGCTCGGCGATCGCGTGGACGGCGCCCTGGGGGCCCGCTACTGCGGCAACGGGAACGTGGCGGCCTGCCGCCAGGTCCTGCTCGACACCCTGAACGCGGCCGCCGCCGTCCCACCGTCCACCGTCTACCCCGGCGACGACTCGTGCGCCGCCGGTGACCAGTGGTGCGCCGACACCATCATCCACCGCGCCATGGGCGGCATCACGCACGACAAGGTGCACTGGCAGAACCGGCCCACCTACCAGCAGGTCGTGCAGTTCCCGTCCCGTCGCGGCACGAACCTGGCGAACCTCGCCGCGGGCGCCGCGGCCACCGCCAGCAGCCACGAGCGCGGCTGGTTCAGCTCACCGCCGTCGCACGTCGTGGACGGCAAGCCGGACACCCGCTGGGCCAGCGACTGGTCCGACCAGCAGTGGGTGCAGGTGGACCTGGGCGCGACGCGCACCGTCGGCCGCGTCGTGCTTTCCTGGGAAGCGGCTTATGCCAAGACATATCGCATAGAACTGTCCACCGACGGCAGCACGTGGCGGACCGCGTACACGACTTCCGCGGGAGATGGTGGCCGGGATCTTGCGTCCTTCGCCCCTGATGCGGCACGATTCGTACGAATGACGGGTATCCAACGGGCCACCGGATACGGATACTCGATTTACGAACTTGAGGTCTACGCCTTGTAGACCGGCCCACAGGAAGACCCCGGTCCACCCCCAGGGACCGGGGTCTTCCGCTGTTCCGGGCCTGACCAGCGCCTACCTACCGCCGCCGCGCCGCCGCGACCAGCACCGCGTCCCGCGCCCCATCCCGCGCTCCGTCACGCACTCCACCCGGCACTCCGACCGCCGCGCCGCCGTCACCGTCACCGTGCGACGAACAGGTAGTTGCGCACGCGATCATCGATCCGGTCGACCTGGCGCCACGTGTCGCGGTGCCAGGCGTGCATCCGGTAGCCGCGTTCGGCGAGCCAGTCCTGCACGTCGCGCGCCCGGTAGCCGAATCGCGCCACGTGCCGTTCCTCGATCTCCAGGAGAAGTTTCGGTCGAAACCTCTCGATGGTCTCCGCTCCGCCTTCCAGCACGCGCAGTTCCGCGCCTTCCACGTCGGCCTTGACGAAGTCCAGCCGGTCGATGGCGTTGGCCGCGCGGAACCGGTCCAACGTGTCCGTGCGGACCAGCACCTCGAGGTGCTCGGCGAACTCGGCGTTGGAACCGAGGCCGTCCGCGCCGGCGGTGAGGAACGAGCGGCCGGTGACCGGTGTGCCGTGCCGGACCGGGACGCTCATGACCTGGCGGCCCTCGCTCACTCCCAGCGCGACGGAGTGCCGGACGATGTTGCGGCCCTCGCGCGGGCGCAGCAGGTAGGACAGCGCGGGGTGCGCGAACACCAGCGGCTCGATGCTGTGGACTGTCCCGTGTGGACCGACGAGGCGGGACAGCGAGACGGTGTAGAGGCCGAGCGCGGCGCCGACGTCGACGCACACGTCTCCGGGCCGCACCACCTCGCGCAGGCCGATCAACTCGGGTTCGACGAACGGCGTGAGCCGGGCGAGGACGCGCAACGCGCCAGCCACGGCCGCGCCGCGCACCTCGGTCAGGTTGTGGGTCACGAGGACCAGATTAGGGAATCACGTCAGGGGCTTGGCGCCGTTCTGGTTCTGCTGGAGCTGGGCGGGCAGGCCGACCTGCTCGGCGAACTCCGCGGCGACCGTCGAGCCGCCGTAGATGCCGAGCGCTTTGGCCAGGTGGAGGCGGACGTCGGCGCGGTGCCCGTCGTCCAGGCGGGGCAGGGCGCTCTCGAAGGAGGTGACGAGCGTGTCGGCCCAGTGCCGGTCGCGGCGCTGCGAGGCGATGCCGACGAGTTCGGCCAGGTGCCTGCTCAGCACCACCGCCTGCTCGACCTCGTAGCCGTTGCGGACGAGCCACCAGATGGTCGCGGTGGACAGGTCGGTCAGCACCTCGTCGCGCAGGTACTTGATCTCGGCGCGTTCGGCGTCCCGTTCGGCCTGGCGCATCGTGGTGGTCTGGAGCAGCTCGATGTGCTTGCGCGCCATCGCCAGGTCGTGCTCGTCCACGGTCAGCTCGACCGCGTCCGCGCGGGCCCACACGTGCGTGCCCTCGACCTGCCGTTCGGCCGCCAGTTCCGCGCCGAGCTGGTGCTGGAGCGGGGCGTGGTGGACGAGCATCGCCCGTTCGGTGAGGGCCTTGGCCCGGTGGATGACGTCGTTGACGGCGGCGCTGCGCGGTGCGTTGTGCCGTGCGCCCGTCGTCAGGTCCACGCGCCAGTGGATCGTCATCTTGGCGTGGAAGTCGAGCCCGTAGACCGCGCTGGGCAGCGGCGACTCGAACGGGTGTTGGTGGGAGGTCGAGGCCGGGACGAAGGTGTACTGCTCGGCGTTGGGGCGGGCGCGGAGCCGCCGCCACCACGCGCCGACGGAGCCCAGGGGGCCGGGACGGAAGTCAGGCCAGGGTCGGCTGCTCATGGGATGGCTTTCGTCGGAGGGGGATATGGCCCCTTCTGTACCTCACTGGACCGATGCGGAACAGGTGCGGTCGCCCACATCCCCCGGACAGCCGACCCGGTGAGGCCCACCCCCTAACCCAAGGTGCACGTTCCTAGGCCCACCGAGTGACAACCCCACCACCGGAAGCCGGATCCCCGACCGGGTACGCTCACCACCGCGCCCTCGTAGCTCAGGGGATAGAGCATCGGTTTCCTAAACCGTGTGTCGCAGGTTCGAATCCTGCCGGGGGCACTCACCTTTCGCCGGGTGAATCAGGCCCTGAGCTGCGGCAACGCGCTCGGGGCTTGATCTTTTTTCCGGCAGTAGCCGTCAGTCGGGGCCCGGCCCTTGGCGAACCCGGTTGGCTGCGGTCGTCGGGGTGGACACACTGAGCCGGTGAGAGATGACCCGCGCAGGTACGCGAACGGCGACGACATGAGATGGGCGCTGGTCGGCTACTCGGACCGGACGGAGGAGGCGGTTGGCGAGCACGTCGTCACGCGGGAGCAACTGATCCGGCTCCGGCCGTTCTTCGACGTGGCGGGCGATCTCTGGTTCGCCGACTCCTACCGGGTCTCGGCGGACGTCTGGCCCCATGTGCAAGCCTTGCTCCGGTGCGGACCGCCGGTCCCCGGGGTGAGCTACTTCGTCGAGGGATTCGCGACCGACCGTTGAACGCCGGCAGGCACCCGAGCGGAAGGTCCCCGGTCAAGGCGACCGAGGACCTTCGCGGGCTTGGTACGGGCGCGAACGGCGGGAAGTCCCGGTGGCCGTCGTCCGGTCGCCCGTCGTTGCAGCACCGGGATTGCAGCCGAGACCAGGGTAGCGGGGGCGGGCGTCAGCGGTTGTGGGTTCCCGGGGTGTGGCCGAAGGCGCGGCGGAAGACGTCGATGAACGCGCTGGTGGACGACCAGCCGCAGCGGTGGGCCACGGTGGTGACCGGGGTGTTCTCGGCCAGCAGGACGAGGGCGTGGTAGAGCCGCAGCTGGGTGCGCCACTGCGGGAACGTCATGCCCAGGTCCGCTTTGAAGAGACGGGTCAGCGTGCGGTCACTGGCGCCGACGACCGCTCCGAGGGCCGCCAACGTGCGGTTGTCCGCGGGGTCGGCCTGCAGGATCGCGCACAGCGCCGCCAGTCGGGGATCGGTCGGCACGGGCAGGTGGACCGGTTGCTGCGGCGCGACCCGGAGCCGGTCCAGCAGCACGGCGCGCAACCGTTGCCGCTCGGGCGAGTCGTCGTGCGCTGAGCCGGTGTAGGCGAGGATCAGCTCGCGCAGCAACGGGTCGACGGACAGCACGCCCGGCTCCACCAGCCCCAGCGGGTTGTCCGTCGCGGGCAGACCCACGAGGTGCAGTTCAAGTTCACCGTGCGCCTGATGGGCGTGCACGGTCCCGGCCGGCACCCAGACGGCGCGGTTGGCCGGCGCGACCCAGGACCCCCGGTCGGTCGTGATGGCCAGGACTCCCCTGGCGGCGTAGACGAGCTGGTGGTCGTCGTGCCGGTGCGCGTCGATCCCCGCGCCGGGGGCCAGGGTCCGTGCCTGGGTCGGCGCCCTGGGGTTGTGGCGGATTTCCGTCATCGAACGGCAGGTTATCGGAAGCGCGACACCTCCCTCGGTCACGAGCATGGCGTGGTGTCGCGCAGAAGATCGATCACCCTGCTCTCGGTCGGCCACGCGTGCGTCGACGTCTACCAAGGCGCGGTCGCCTCGCTCGTGCCGTTCTTCGTCGCCGAACGCGCCTACGGCTACGCAGCGGTCTCGGGCATCGTGCTCGCGGCGTCCCTGCTGTCCTCGGTGGCACAACCGCTCTTCGGCGCGCTGACCGACCGGTGGGCCCTGCCGTGGCTGCTGCCCGTGAGCACCGTGCTCGCCGGGCTCGGCATCGCGCTCAGCGGCCTCAGCGGTTCCTACGCGCTGACGCTGGCGTTCGTGGCGGTGGCCGGGATCGGCGTCGCCGCCTACCACCCCGAGGCCGCCCGCACCGCGCGAGCCGTCAGCGGCGGCAGCCACACCGCGATGGGCTGGTTCCTCCTCGGCGGCAACCTCGGGCTCGCCGCCGCACCCGTCCTGGTCGCCGCGGTCGTGGCCGTCGGCGGGCTGCGGTGGTCCCCGCTGCTCATCGTCCCGGCCCTCGCCGGCAGCGTGCTGTGCCTGCCCGTCCTGCGCGCGCTCGCCGACCCCGTCCGCACCACCCCGACCGCGGCAAGCCACCGCGCCGGCGACGACAAGGCCTCGTTCCTGAAGCTGTCCCTGGCCGTGGTCTGCCGGTCCGTCGTGTTCGTCGGCCTCAGCGCGTTCATCGCGCTGCACGCCCAGCAACGGACCACCGGCGGCACGGCGGCAGGCACCGCCGCGCTGGTCCTGCTCTACCTCGGCGGGGCCGCGGGCACCGTCGTGGGCAGCAGGCTCGCCAACCGCTGGGACCGGATCACCATCGTGCGGTGGTCGTACCTGATCACGGTCGGCGCCGTCGCGGGTGTCGTGCTCGTCCCCGGCCCGGCCCTCTACCCCTGTGTCGCCCTGGCCTCCGCGGGCCTCTACGTCCCGTTCTCCCTGCAGATCACGCTCGCCCAGGACTACCTGCCCAGCCGCGTCGGCACGGCGAGCGGCGTCACCCTCGGCCTGACCGTCAGCATCGGCGGCATCACCAGCCCCCTCATCGGCACGCTCGCCGACCACACCTCGCTGAGGACGGCGCTCACCCCGCTGATCGTCCTGCCCGCCCTCGGCTGGCTCGTGATCCGCACGCTGCGCGAACCCACCGCCCTGGACGCCGCGACCGGCCCGGAGGTCTTTCCGGACCGGTCGTCGGCGGGCTGACCGAGGGTCAGGACCGGTTCTTGAGCCGGCGGCTCAGCTCGGCCACCAGCTGCTGATCCGTCAGCGCGCCCGGATCGGGGCTGGACACGCCCTTCAGGTCCGCCTCCTCCGCGGTGATCAGCTTCGCGGCCACCATGACTTCCAGCGGGCTCATGCCGAACGCCTTGGCCACCACGCGGGCGGTGTCGAGGTTCGGGCGCTCGCCCTTGCGCCACGCCGTCAGCCTGCTCCGGTCGAAGCCGGTCTTGTCGGTCAGTTCTCCGGTGCTCATCCCGCGGTCGTCCATCTGCTTCTGGACGAAGTCCGACCAGGACGAGTCCGCACTCTCGGCTTTGGTCACCCCGACATGGTACGTGCGCGCACGCAACGTTGGTTGGGCACTCCCCCCAGGTAGCCGCTGACCTGCACGTTGTCCACGCACAACATTAGTTGCGCATACAAAACGAACTGCCTAGCGTTGTGGCCTCACAACATGCGTTGGGCGTGCACAACACGAGGCAGGCCATGCCGTACACGATCAAGCTCCGCACCGATGTCTTCACGAAAGCCGCACGGCTCGCCGGGTTCCGCTCGGACTACGCGCTGGCCAAGGCGATGGACGTCAACCGCTCCACCGTCGCGCGCGTCCTCGGCGGCGACCTCCAGCCCGGGGCGGCGTTCATCGGCGGCGCGTTGACGGCACTCGCGCCGATGCAGTTCGACGACCTCTTCGAGATCGCCCCCGGCCAGCGGTGATGACGGTGCGTGGTGCGCGCGGGTGACCCGGTCCGCCGACAGTCGGCCACTTCCAGCGGTGTGCGGTCTCACCCGTCTGGTTGACACTCGTGATCAAGTGACGTCGCGGGGCGATGAGACCAGGGGTCGGTTCGGCACGGGAACGCGGAAGGACGGCACGAGGTGAGCGACGAGCCACGGCACGAGGTCGCGCGGTTGCGCCGGGAACTGCGGACCACCGGGCACGACTGGTTCGACGCGCACCGGGACGAGCTGCCGGCGACGCTGCGCGCCGCGCTGGCCGAGCCGGAGGCCGCCGTCGCGCTGTTCGCCGACGTGTGGCCCGCGCTGCCCGCCGACGTGGACGAGGCGTGGTCGCGCGACCTGCTCGACGTCGGCGCCGAGCTCGCCGCCGCGCTGCCCACGTCCCTCTTGCTGGCCACCGGCTTCCGCCGGGCCGCGGCGCACTTACGCGGGCGGGGAGCGCTCCGCCTCGCCGCCGTCGCCGGCATGCGCGAACTGGCGGTCCACCGCCTCCGCGACGACGACCCGGACGCCGCCGCGGGCGCGTTGCACGACCTGGCCGCCACCTATCGCGCCGAGGGCCGGATGCACAAGGTCATCGGGTGCGCCGACGAGGCGCTCGAGTTCTACCTGCTGCACGACGACCGGCCCGGCGCCGCGCGGGCGCTGGCCCACCTCGGCGAGTTGATGATCGAGGTCGGCCGGTTCGACTCCGCGATCAAGTACCTGTCCCGGGCGGACAAGATCCTCGAAGACCTGCCCGACCCAGTTGAACGCGCCCGCACCCTGACCGCGCTCGGCCGGGCGCTGTGGCTCTCCGGCGACCGCGCCGTCGCCCACCGGCGGTTCAACCGGGCGCTCGCGCTGCTCATCGGCGTCGACGACGACGCGGCGCAGCGCGTGCGCGACCTGGTGGCCGGACTGGAGTCAGTCGCGGAACCAGTGCAGCAGGGCGACGCCGACCTGGATCAGCAGGCCGACCACGAGGCGGACCCGCGGCAGGCCCCGTGAGCGGTGGCGTCGGCGGCGGCAGTGCTGCCGGCGGCAGCCGGTGCGGCGGCATCGGGGGGACGGTTCGTCGGGGAGTGCGCTCATCGTCGTCGTCGCGTCTCTTTCCGGGTCGTCGGACGGTGGTCAGGCGGTGGTGTCGGGGTGGTCGGCCAGCAGGCGCAGCACGTCGCGGCACAGGAACACCCGGCGGTAGGGCAGGAACTCCCACGGGACGAGCACGCCCAGCTCGACCAGGCGGGCGGTGAGGTCGGTGGCGGCCTTCGCGGAGACGCCGTAGCGCGTGCGCAGCGACCGGTTGTCGACCACGGGGAAGCCGATCAGCTCCGCCGCCACCAGGGGCAGCTTCCCCTTGCGCGGCAACCGGGCGGCGTACTCGGCGGCCAACTCCTCCAGGTGACCGATCAGCCGCAGCTGCGCCAGCGCCTGGTCGCGGACGGCGGTCGCGAAGAACTCGACCCAGCGGTCCACCCGGCCGGTGTCGACCACCGCGCGGAGCTGCCGCTGGTACTCGGCCAACGCGGTGTCCAGCCACACCGACAGCGGCAGCACCTGGTCGCGCACCAGCCCGCACCGCACCATCTCCAACGTCGAGAACGTGCGCGCGACGTGCCCGTTGGCCGTGGGGAACGGTTGCAGCACCTCCAGCTGGTAGTGCGCGAGCGCGACCTTGGCGATCCGCGGCTGCTCGTCCTCCTCGCGCACCCACGTCGACCACTGCTCCAGCAGCGCCACGAGGTGCGCGCCGGTCGCGGTCAGCAGGTAGGCCCGCGCGTCGCTGACGCCCAACCGGCCGGGCGCGTCGCGCAGCACGTCCGCCAGGCGGCGGCCGGGCGTGCCGCCGGTCATGATCGCGGCGACCTCGCCGACCACCTCGGCGTCGACCGCCGCGCCGTCGCGGACCCGCGCCAGGCCGTGGTCGTACGCCCGCAGGAACGGCGCCACCAGCTGGGACGGCGCGGCGCTGTCGGTCGGCGGCGCCCCGTCCTGCGACGCCAGCAGGTCCGCCGCGAACGTCTCGCGCAGACCGACTGCGACACCGGACAGCCCGGCCGAGCTGTTCGCGTCGCGGACCTGCGTCGCCCGGACGAGCGCGGGCCGGACGTTCGGCCGGCCCGCCGCCTCGTCCAGCCGGCCGAGCGCGTGCTCGGCCTCGGCGCACCGGCGGTAGGTCGACACCGGCAGCTGCAGGTCCGAGGGCAGCGGCGGTGGCAGGTAGGCGCCTTCGCGCCGGAGTGCTTCGGGGATGCCGGGCAGGTGGGGCACCGGCGACCACTGCCCGTCAGGCAGAGGGCGGAAATTCATGGGCGGAAGACTTCCACGACGGCCGACGCCTTGGCAAGGCATTCTTCAACCGATGTGAAGTCAGCAAGCCCTTCACTACACATCCATCCGGATAGCTCGATTAGGCCATTCGAGTCAACACTTTGGTCGACGTCCGCAAAATTACGGATCACCACCCACGATCGGGACATATGACCAGCTCAGGACCCATGCTAGCGCCATTCGATCACGACCGTCGGCGATTCCCGCACGCTCGGCCGGGAGCTGCGTTATTCCACCCGACGCGACCAAGCCGGAAAACGATCACGGCATCGTGTCACGTTCCGAAATGGACCACTGGTCTCCCTGAACCGCAATTTCATCCAATCGGGTGGCGACGAGCCCAGAGCCACCACGCACCGCCGTGGCACCAGCCGGGCTTGCGTTGGCACCACAGTGGTGCCATAGTGGTGCCATGGACTTGACGCCGTACGTCGACAACCTCCGCCGGGAGCTCGCCACCGCCGCCGAGGCGGGCGGCGCGGAGGCACGGGCACTGGCCGAACGACTCGTGGCCCCGCTGGAGTCAGCGGTGCGGTTGACGCTGCTGGAAGCCCTTTCCACGGCCGTGGACGAGATCACCCGCGACCTCGCGCCGGGATCGGTCGACGTGCGGCTGCGTGGCCGTGACCCCGAGTTCGTCGTCTCGGTGCCGGATGATGCCACGCCGAGCCAAGGTGATGCCACGGAGCTGCCACCGGTGGTCTCCGAGGAGGGTGCGGTCGCGCGGATCAACCTGCGGCTGCCGGAGCACCTGAAGCTCCGGGTCGAGGAGGCCGCGAGCCGCGAGGGCGTCTCCGTCAACGCCTGGCTGGTGCGGGCCGCCGCGGCCGGGCTCGGGCACGGCGGTCGACCGGCGGGCCGCTCCGCCTCGCGCCAGAGCTACACCGGCTGGGTCCGCTAGCCACACCGGCACCGCAACCCGTACCAGGCCCACGACCAGCGCAAACGCCGACCAGACACACTCCCAGGGGACAGCCATGCCTTCTTTCGCCACGCCCGAGACCATCACGCTCGACCTCGACATCGTCGCCGGCAGCGTCCTCATCACCGCCTCCGACCGGGACGACACCGTGGTCGAGGTCGAGCCCGCCGACGCGGACAACGGCAAGGACGTCACGGCCGCCGAGGGCACCTCGGTCGACTTCGCCGCCGGCCGCCTCACCGTCCGGACACCCAGGTCCCGCAGCATCTTCGGCAAATCCGGCACGGTCGACGTGGTGGTGCGGCTGCCCGCCGGCTCGCACGTCGTCGCGCACGGCTCGCTCGCCGACTTCCGCGCCGAGGGCGCGTTGGGCGAGTGCCGCTTCAAGACCTCCGCCGGCCACATCAGGCTCCAGGGCACGGCCGCGCTCAAGGCCGCCACCTCCCACGGCGACGTGGCGGTCGAGTCGGTCACCGGCCGCGCCGAGCTGTCGACCGGCTCCGGCGAGCTGCGCGTCGACCGGCTCGACGGCTCCGGCACCGTGAAGAACTCCAACGGCTCGACCCGGATCGGCGAGGTCACCGGCGACGTGCGGATCGGCGCCGCCAACGGCGACATCTTCGTCGGCCACGCCGCCGGGGACGTGCACGCCAAGACCGCCAACGGCCGCATCCGCCTCGACGAGGTCGTGCGCGGCACGGTGGTCATGGAGACCTCGGCCGGCGAGCTGGAGGTCGGCATCCGCGAGGGCACGGCCGCCTGGCTCGACGTGCGCGCGATCACCGGCCGCGTGCGCAACGAGCTGACTAGCGCCGACGCCCCGGGCGAGGCCGAAGAGCGGGTCGAGGTGCGCGCTCGCACCTCCCTGGGGGACATCGTCATCCACCGCGCGTAAACACAACACCATTGGGGGACAACGACAATGTGGGACACCAACCCGCAGCAGTTCTGGCTGCGCGGAGAACGACCCGAGCACGCGGTCGAGTACGACGAGCAGCTCGGCTTCTGGAACGTCTACGGCCATCCCGAGTCCGTCGAGGTCCTCGGCGACTGGGCCCGGTTCTCGTCCGACACCACGCGGCTGTTCCCGGTGGACGACGCGTCGCTGACCGAGGGCAACATCATCCAGATCGACCCGCCCGAGCACCGCCAACTGCGCCGCCTGGTCAGCCACGCGTTCACGCCGAAGGTCGTCGCCGACCTCGAACCGCGCATCACCGAGCTCACCGGCGAACTGCTCGACGACGTCAGCGGCGACGACTTCGAGCTGGTCCGCGACCTCGCCTACCCGCTGCCGGTGATCGTGATCGCCGAACTGCTCGGCGTGCCGAGCAGCGACCGCGACCTGTTCAAGGTGTGGGTCGACAAGATGTTCGAGAGCACCAACCAGTTCTCGCTCAAGGACGACCAGGCCAAGCAGCGCGAAGAGCTGCGCGACAGCGTCGAGGCCATCCGGCCGCTGATGGACTACCTCGGCGAGCACGCCGCGCAGTGCCGCCGCTCGCCGCGCCCCGGCCTGCTCAACGACCTCGTCCAGGCCGAAGTGGACGGTGAGCGCCTGACCGACGCGCAGGTGGTGAACTTCGCGGCCGTCCTGCTGGTGGCGGGCCACATCACCACCACGATGCTGCTCGGCAACACCGTGCTGGCCCTCGACGCGCACCCGGACCAGTTCGAGGAGGTCCGCCGGGACCGCGCGCTGATCCCGGCCGCGATCGAGGAGTCGCTGAGGTTCCTCACCCCGTTCGCGGTGCTCGCCCGGGTCACGAACAAGCCCGAGACGCTCGGCGGCGTCGAGATCCCCGCCGACCAGCTGCTGATGCTGTGGGTCGGCGCGGCCAACCGGGACGCGCGCCAGTTCGCGAACCCCGACGTCCTCGACGTCACCCGCGACCCCAACCCCCACCTGGGCTTCGGCCGCGGCGTGCACTTCTGCCTCGGCGCGCCGCTGGCGCGGCTGGAGGGGCGGCTCGCGCTGGACGTCCTGCTCGACCGCTTCCCGAAGCTGCGCACGGACCCCGACCGGCGGCCGACGTTCATGCCGTCGCCGAACCTCACCGGCGTGCGGTCCCTGCCGCTGCTCACCGACTAGAAGGAGACGACCATGGCGATCACCGCCACCGGTCTGCGCAAGTCCTACGGCGACCACGTCGTGCTCGACGGCCTCGACCTGCGCGTCGAGCCGGGCACGGTGTTCGCCCTGCTCGGGCCCAACGGCGCGGGCAAGACCACGACCGTGCAGATCCTGTCGACCCTCATCACCGCCGACGGCGGCCGGGCGGAGGTCGCGGGCCACGACCTCGCCCGCGACCCGGCCGGCGTCCGCGAGGCCATCGGCGTCACCGGCCAGTTCTCCGCCGTGGACAACCTGCTCACCGGCGAGGAGAACCTCCGGCTCATGGCGGACCTCGCCCACCTGGACCGCCGGGACGGACGACGCCGCACCGCCCGGCTGCTGGAGCAGTTCGACCTCCTCGAGGCGGCGAAGAAGCCCGTCTCCACCTACTCCGGCGGCATGCGCCGGCGCCTCGACCTGGCGATGACGCTGGTCGGCGGGCCAAAGCTGATCTTCCTCGACGAGCCGACCACCGGCCTCGACCCGCGCAGCAGGCACGCCATGTGGCAGGTCATCCGCGGCCTGGTCGCCGACGGCGTCACGATCTTCCTCACCACCCAGTACCTGGAGGAGGCCGACGAGCTCGCCAACCGGATCGCCGTGCTCAACGGCGGCCGGCTCGTCGCCGAGGGCACCGCGGCCGAGCTGAAGCGGCTGATCCCGGGCGGGCACGTGCGGCTGCGGTTCGCCGACGCGCACACGCTCGACCTCGCCGCCAAGGCGATCGGCGACGCCACCCGCGACGACGAGGGCCTGACCCTCGACGTGCCCGGCGACGGTGGCGTGCACCAGTTGCGGGCCCTGCTCGACCGGCTCGACGACGCCGCGGTCGACGTGCAGGACCTGTCCGTGCACACGCCGGACCTCGACGACGTCTTCTTCGCCCTGACCACCGAGAGGACCGTGCTGCGATGAGCACCATGGCCATCCGCGACACCACCACCATGCTGCGCCGCAACCTGCGGCACATGCAGCGCTTCCCGATGATGTCGATCGGCACGATCGGCATGCCGGTGGTGATGATGCTGCTGTTCGTGCACGTCTTCGGCGGCTCGCTCGACACCACGATCGCCGGCGGCGCGTCCTACGTCGACTACCTGGTGCCCGGCATCCTGGTGATGGCCGTCGGCGCCGGCGCCGCGTGGACGTCGGTGAACATCAACACCGACATGGGCGAGGGCATCATCGCCCGGTTCCGCACCATGGCGATCTCCCGCTACTCGGTGCTGACCGGGCAGGCGCTGAGCAGCCTGCTCAACACCGTCCTCAGCCTGGCGCTGGTGGTGGGGGTGGCCCTGCTCAACGGGTTCCGCCCGTCGGCGGGCCTCACCGGCTGGCTCGCCGCGGCCGGGCTGCTGGTGCTCATCGCGTTCGCGTTCACCTGGCTGGGCATCGCGTTCGGCATGGGCGCGAAGACGGTGGCCGGCGCCAACAGCTCCGCGCTGCCGCTGCAGTTCCTGCCGTTCGTCAGCAGCGCGTTCGTGCCGACCGACTCGATGTCGAGCGGGCTGGCGTGGTTCGCCGAGCACCAGCCGTTCACGCCGATCACCGACACCCTGCGCGGGCTGCTCATCGGCACGCCGATCGGCGACAGCGGGTACTGGGCGGTCGGCTGGTGCCTCGTCCTCAGCGCCGTCGGGTACGCGAGGGCCCGGGTCCTGTTCAACCGCGACCCGTCGCGCTGAGCCCTGGTCCGACGAGGCCCCGCCCTGGCCGACGGGCGGGGCCTCGTCGTTGATCGAACGCGTGTTCGATCCGTCCACAACTGGGGACAACCCTGTGGACAACTCAGTTCTTGCTGGTCAGAGCCTGTGCATGGGTGAGCAGTTCGTCCACCGACCACTGGTCGTACGCGTGTTGTCCACGCTTCTCCGCGACGACCTCGCCGTCCGGCGCGATGAGGAAGTCGGCGGGCAGGCCGAGCCGCCCGCCCTCCGGCTTGGGCAGCGGGCGCCGACCGCGCAGCACCGGGCCGAGGTCGCGCACGACGCCGCGCACGATCGCGCCCCACGCGCGCGGGTCGAGCACCGAGCGCGGCGCGGACTCCACGCCGAACTCCACGTACAGCCGCTTCTCCGGGTCGCCGACCACGGCGAACGGCAGGTCCGCGGCGTGCGGGCGCAGCTCGGCCGCCGAGGAGTGGAACACGACCACCTCGGTGACGCCGTGCGCGGTGATCTCGTCGTGCCGCTGGACGATCGACCGCAGGTGCAGGTTGCACACCGGGCAGCCGGCGAAGCGGCGGAACTGCAGGTGGACCAGGTTGCGCGGGTCGGGCACCCGCACCGTGCCACCGAGCACGGCTTCCCACTCACGTGCGCTGACCTTCACGGCATCCCCCTCGACGTAAGCGTGCGGTGTACGCCTACGCAAGTTATGCGCGTAACTTGTACGCTGTCAAGGCGATGCCCCGCCCCAAGTCGTTGACCAGATCCGCGCTCGCCGCCGCCACGCTCGCCGTCCTGGACCGGGACGGGCTGGCGGCGTTGTCGATGCGCGCCGTCGCCGCCGAGCTCGGCATGGGCACGATGTCGCTGTACCGGTACGTCGCCGACCGCGACGAGCTGGAAGCGCTCGCGGTCGAGCAGGCGATGTCCGGAGTGGACACCGTGCCGCCGAAGGCGTTGTGGGACAAGCAGCTCGCGGTCCTGGTCGAACGGGTCCGCGCGGCGATCGCCGCGCACCCCAACGCCGTGCCGCTCACGATGGCGCACCGCCACCGGTGCCCGAGCCTGCTGCGCTGGGCGGAGGCCGTGCTGGTGGTGCTGACCGAGGCCGGGTTCACCGGGGAGCAGCGGGTCTTCGCCCTGCGCGCGCTGCTGAGCTACCTCATCGGCGCGACCGAGACCGAGCACCGCAGCCCGCTGTCGGGCCTGGGCACCGACGCGATGTCCCGGATGGGCGAGGAGTACCCGCTCCTGGCCGAGACCGCGGGCACCGCCCGGGTGATCCCGCCGGACATCGAGTTCCGCCGCGGCCTGGACGTGGTGCTGAGCGGCCTGCGCCGCCCGTGAACCGCCACCCCCGCCCGGGGAGTGGCCAGTGCGGAGGCCGAAGCCGACCTCGGCCTCCGCACCGAACGCGACGAACACGGAGTTGCGCTCCGAGCGTGGTGTCGACGCCTTGTCCGGCGCGGAGTCGACTCCCGCTGCGTCTCCAGGTCAGGTTCGCCGGTGAGAGGGCTCTCCCCTCTCGTCCCGTCCACCACCGCGGATGTGGACGGGAAGCCTTCACGCGGTCCGCTCGTCCTCGTCGGGCAGGTCGAGCAGCTCTTCGAGCACGTGCGTGGCCGGACCGCGACGGCGCCACGAGAAACGGCTCGGCGACAGGACGTTCACCTCGTCGGCGGGCATCCGCATCGCCACCGCGTCGTCCTCGTTGTGCAGTCGCACGACGTCGATCACCGCGTCGTGCGCCCGCACCCCCACCACCGCCGCCAGTTCTCCCCTGGCGTCGCGAGGGTGGAGGAACTGGAACCCCCGCGCGATCAACTCGCGAAGCTGGAACGTCGTCCGCGAGGGGTGGTCAGTCGACGAGGTCATCGAACTCCCCGTCCCGGGCCCCGGCCACGAACGCGGCCATCTCCGCTCGCGTGTAGACGAGCGCGGGGCCTTCGGGGAACCGGGAGTTGCGCATCGCGATCTCGCCGCCGTCGACCACGGCGAACTCGACGCAGTTGCCGATCGCGTCGCTGTAGGAGCTCTTGGTCCACGTGACGCCGTTCAGGTCGGCCGCGGACATGCCGTTGTGAACCTTGGTGGCCATCGACTCACCTTCCGAGCCAGAGATGCATCTGCACGTGCATCCGGTTGTGCACGGACCGTAGCACCGGCTGGTGCACGGGTAAATGCACGTGCAGATGCAGAGCGTGAATCCCACCCGGTCGGACGACAACTAAAGCTCAGCCCGCCGTTTTGCGAGCATTTGTCGACTCCGGTCCGGCGTCTCGGCGTCCACCGTGAGGCGGTCGAAGACCCGGCTGTAGATCTCCAGCTCTTCGAGTTTGTCCAGGTAGAGGGCACCGGCGAGGTGTTCGAGGTACACGATGTCCGGCAGGTCGGGCTCGCCGAACCGCAACATCGCGAAGGGGCCCTTCGCCGCGTAACCGGCCAAGGGAAATGGCACTACCTGCAGAGTGACGGGCCCGTCTTTGGTCACGCTGAGCAAGTGGTCGAGCTGATTGATCAGGACTTCGCGGCCACCGATCGCCCGGTAGAGCACCGATTCGTCGATCACCGCCCACACCCTCGGGGCGCCCGGCCGGGACAGGATCCTCTGCCGCTGCATCCGCAACGACACCCGCCGCCGCACGTCGGGCGTCACCAGCTCCGGCCGGCCGTGGCTCGCGATGGCCATCGCGTAGTCCTCGGTCTGCAACAGGCCGGGCACGAACTGCGTCTCGTAGATCAGGATCCGCGACGCCGCCTCCTCCAGGCCGACGAAGTCGTGGAACCAGTCGGGCATCAGGTCGGTGTAGCGGTGCCACCAGCCCGGCGAGTTGGACCGGCGGACCATGTCGAGGAACTTCGCCCGCTCGCCCGCGTCGTCGACCCCGTACATGGTCAGCAGGTCGTTCACGTCGCGCTCTTTCAGCCCGACACGCCCGAGCTCCATCCGGCTGATCTTCGACTCCGAGCCGCGGATGGCGTAGCCCGCGTCCGCCCGGGTGATCTCCGACGCCTCGCGCAGGCGGCGCAGCTGGGCGCCGAGCACGATGCGCAGCGCGGTGGGACCGCTGTCCCGCTCCGGCGTGGATTCGTCCGCCGCCATAGCCGATCCTCCCGCCCGTCGTGCCCGTCCCACCCGAACAGCGGTTGCGCCCGAGGAGGGCCTACTCGCATCGTCACTGAACGTACACCCATGATCTTGCCCGGTCAGATGCACGAGGCTCACTCGCGCGTTGAGCCCATACCCTTACGCTGACCGGACTGTGACGCGGTGCACACAACATCACTCCCACCCCCGTAATGCGAGGTCACCACAATGCCGGGTACGTCCTCGGACGCCGCCGCCCCCGTCTACATCGACACCACCAAGGCCAGCATCGCCAGGGTCTACGACGCGTTCCTCAACGGCAAGGACAACTACGAGATCGACCGCGAGGTGCTGCGTCGCGTGCAGCAGATCGCGCCCGAGGCGGCCACCCTCGCGGTGGACAACCGCAGCTTCCTGATCCGCGCCACCCGGTTCGTCGCGAGCCAGACGGGCATCAACCAGTTCCTCGACTGCGGGTCCGGTCTGCCGACCGCGGAGAACACCCACCAAGTGGCCCAGCGGGTCAACCCGGATGCCCGAGTCGTGTACGTCGACAACGACCCGGTGGTACTGGCGCACGGCCGCGCGCTGCTCGAGGAGAACGACCGGACGCACTTCTCGGCCGCCGACATCTTCAAGCCGCGCGAGATCCTCAACGACGAGGTCGTGCGCAAGCACATCGACTTCACCGAGCCGCTCGCGCTGTTCCAGATGGGCACGCTGCACCACTACAACGGCGACGCGCCGACGTCGGCCGAGATCATGGCCGAGTACATCGACGCGCTGCCGTCCGGCTCGTACGTGGCGATCTCCCACTTCCTCGACCCGGAGACCGAGGAGCACTCCGCCATCGCGCGGCGCATGGAGGAGACGTTCCTGCACTCGCCGATGGGCAGCGGGCGGTTCATCACCAGGCGTGAGATGCACGAGCTGTTCCACGGCTTGGAGCTGGTCGAGCCGGGGCTGGTGATCTGCGCGGACTGGTGGCCGGACGGGCCGCGGCTCAAGGAGCTCGACTCGGTGAGCTACTGCATCGCGGGCGCGGTGGGCCGCAAGCCCTGAAGCCGTCGCGCGCGACGGTGGTGGACGAGGAAGTCCTCGCCCACCACCAGGTTCCGCGCGCCCGCTCAGCCCTCGCCGCGGTGGAAGAAGTCGACCAGGGCGGGGACCGTCGCCTTGGGCTTGACCATGTGGGTCTGTCCCGGCAGGACGGTCAGCTCGCCGTGCGGCAGCGCCGACGCCAGGTGCCGCTGCGCGTTGCGCATGTACTCCGGGCTCTTGCCACCGGCGATCACCAGCGCGGGCGCGTCCGCGCGCGACCACCGGTCGGCGGGCGGCGGTGTGCCCCGCTGGAACTCGCCGACCAGCGCGAAGTCGTTCGGCAACGTGTGCGCGACGCCCTTGAGCTTCTTCCACGGTGGCATGAGCCGGAGGACCGCGACGACGAGGCCCGGTGTGCCGACGTACCGCATGAACAGCGTGACCGCGTCGCCCCGGCGCCCTTCCGCGACCGCGCGAGCCACGCGGGCCGGCAGGTCTTCGGGCATCGGCTCGTGCGTGCCGTCGACGATCATCGGCGACTCGTAGATCGCGATCCGCTCGGCGGCGACGCCCCGGTGCGCGGCCTCGGCGACCAGCGTGCCGCCGGAGGACATGCCGAACAGGTGCGCCGACCCGCCCGCCTCCTCGATCAGCGCGGCGATGTCCTCGACCTCGCGCCCGACCTCGTGCGGCGCGGTGCCGCCGCCGCTCTCGCCCCGGCCGCGGCGGTCGTAGGTGTAGACGGTGAAGTGCTCGGACAACGCCTCGGCCAACGCCGTCGAGGGGCCGAAGGCCCGGTAGCACAGCGCGCCGTCCACGATGATCAACGCCGGCCCGGACCCGATGCGCGTGAAGGCGATCGCGGTGCCGTCCTTCGAAACGACCTGTCCCATGATGTGCCCGTCCCCTCAGATCCCGGAGCGCAGCTTCGCCGCGAGGGCGGACGCCCACAACCAACCCACCACGGCGCCGCCGTACAGCAGGACCGTGCCGAACCCCGTGCCCAGGAAGGGCATCGGCGCGAGCGACAGCACACCCGCGACCACGCTCGCCCGCGCCCACGGCCCGGTGAGCTTCCGCGCCAGCACGAAGAACGACGCGACCAGCGCGGGGAACGCGAGGAAGAACGCCACGCCGTGCAGCACGCCGTGCCACGAGAGCGCCGCCGCCTGGCCTTCCGGCGCGCCGGCCGGGAAGCCGAACGCCGGGTCGGCCACGAACACGCCGCCGCCGACCATGCCGACCGCGAAGACCCCGATGAGGACCGGCGCCCACCGGCCGACCGCGCCCGTGCGGTGCGCGCCGACCGCGGCGGCCAGGAACAGCAGCCCGGTGAGGACGAAGTTCGCGATCTGGAGCCAACCGCCCTCGCCCAGGGAGAGGAAGCTGAACGGGTGGCGGGTCGGGTCGAAGCCCTCGCGGGTGAACGCCTGGGCGAAGCCGGTGACGAGGTAGAGCGGGCCGGCCAGGACGCCGCAGCCGAGCAGGAGCCTGGTGGTCTGGGTGCGGGCGCCGGCGCCGGTGCTGGTGTCGTTGTGCCGCAGGGTGGTCATGCCAGGTCTCCCATCCAGGTCGACCAGGTCCGCTCGTCGCGGTGGTCGTCGGCGAACACGTGGTGCATGGCGATCAGGGCGCCGGGGTGTCCCTGGAAGAAGCGGTACATCGCGTGCTCCGTGCGGATGCCGACGGTCTGGGAGTTCGCGAAGTAGACGACGCCGTCGTCCAGGTCGACGCGGTCCCCGGTCTTCGGCGCGCCGTCGAGGCCGAGCTTGCGGCCGAGGCGCGGCCACATCGCGGGCCAGTCCGCGACGGGCGGCCCCATGACCGTGACGGGTCGGGCGGTGCGCCCGGCGAAGTGGCGGAGGTAGGTGACGAGGGTCTGCCAGAACATCTCGCCGCCCGCCGTCATGGCCTCGAACTCGTCCTCCCAGTCGTCGCCGGGCAGGAAGCCGCTCGCGACCATGCGCAGGACCGTGCTGCCCCGCTCGCGGCCCTCGACCAGGAACTCGTAGGCCATGAACCGGCCGTCCGGGGCCGGGTCGCCGCCGTAGGCGAGGTGCTTGCCGGGTTCCCAGGCGGTGATCCGGTGGGTCGGCTCGTACCCGCCGAACGCCTGCCGGACGACCTCGCCCGGCTCGACCTCGTTGGCGCCCATGAACCAGGAGTCGATGCCGGGGCCGGTGGCGATGGCCTCCCAGACCTGCTCCGGCGTGACGCCGTCCAGCTCGACCTCGTTGACGCCTTCGAACGCGTGACCCATTGTCACTCCTTCGGGATGCTGGGGTGGACCGCGACGACGACGCGGTGCGGGCGTCCACCGGTGGCGGCTTCGTCGTGGTACTTGGCGACCAGGGTCGTGACGGCGGTGGCCAGCTCCTCGGCGAACGCCGCGCGGTCGGCGGCGGTGGCGAAGCGGACCTCGCCGTCCAGCGCGAAGGTGGCGACCTTCTTGTCGGCCTTGGCGGCGCCGGTGAGGAGGTTGCCGACGTCGCGGACCAGCCGCGCGGCGACGGCCAGGAGCCAGCGGGCCGACAGGCGGTCGGGCGCGCGTTCCGGGTCGGGTTGGACGGCGGCGAGCGCCGTGGGCGAGATGACGTAGGACGCGGCGGTGGCGCGCATGACCCGTTCGGTCATGTTGCCCTTGCGGCGTTCCTCGGCCAGCTCCACCAGCCCGTGCTGCTCCAGGGTGCGCAGGTGGTAGTTGACCTTCTGGCGGGGCAGGCCGATCCTCGCCGCCAGCATGGTCGCCGAGCTCGGCTCGGCCAACTCGGCCAACAACCTCGCCCGCACCGGGTCCAACGAGACCTCGGCCGTCGCCGGGTCCTCGATCACTGCCACGTCAAGCATGGGGCCAACCCTCTCACCGACAACTTCTTCTGTCAAGACAACTTCTCTTGTCGGTTCCGGTGGGAGGGGTGGTGGTGCGCGGTTGGTGCGGGGGTGGTGCGCGGTGGTGGGGAGGGTGGGGGCATGGGGAAGACGAAGTGGTTCCGGCGGCCTTGGGTGGCGCCGTTCGCGTTCTTGGTGTTGGTGTTCGTGGCGTTCTCGTTGCCGCCGTACTTGACGTTGGACCCGGCGTTGTCACGGGTGCCGGAGCCGCCCGCGCACCCGTGGCACTTCCCGGTGCTGGTGGCGCACGTGGTGTTCGGGTCCGTGGCGATCCTGACCTGCGTGGTGCAGGTCTGGCCCTGGTTCCGGCAGCGGTACCCGGTGGCGCACCGGCGGGTCGGCCGGGTCTACGTGCTCGGCGGGGTGCTGCCGGCCGGGGTGACGGCGCTGGCCATCGGCGCGGTGTCGCCGTTCGGGCCGCTCAACCAGGCGGGCAACGTGCTGATGGGCTCGCTGTGGCTGGTGTTCACCGCGGTGGGGTTCCGGATGGCCCGGCAACGCCGGTTCGTCGATCACCGCCGGTGGATGATCCGCAGCTTCGCGCTCACCGCGTCGATCATGACCAACCGGATCTGGGGGGTCGTCGCGACGATCACGCTCTCGCCACAGCTCGACACGACGTTCGGCGGCAGCGAGGTGGCCCTGCTGCAGGCGATCTCCGGGATGGCCGCGTGGCTCGGCTGGGTGATCCCGCTGCTGGTGGCCGAGTGGTGGCTGGAGCGGGGCGACGCCCGCAAGCGCCGCGCCCGCCGCGCGGACAGGTCAGATCGGCAGCCGGTAGTCGTCTGAGCCCTGCTCGAAGTCGAGCAGCTGCCGCTTGCGCTCCAGCCCGCCGCCGTACCCGGTGAGGTCGCCGTTCGCGCCGACCACCCGGTGGCACGGCACGATGATCCCGATCGGGTTGCGGCCGTTGGCCAGCCCGACCGCCCGCGCGGCCGACGGCCGGCCGAGCCGCTGGGCCAGTTCCCCGTACGTCACGGTCTCGCCGTACGGGATCTCGGCCAACGCCCGCCACACGGTCCGCTGGAACGGCGTCCCGATCGGGTCCAACGGCAGGTCGAACGCCGTGCGCGTGCCGGCGAAGTACTCGGCCAGCTGCACGACCACGTCCCCGAAGGGCGAGGGGTCCTCCGGGCCGAACGCGTCGTCCGCCGGCCGGTATCGCTGCCCGGTCATGTACAGGCCCGACAGCACGTCGCCGTGCGCGACCAGTGTGAGCGGTCCGACGGGGCTGTCGACGGTGGTGTGGCTCATCGGTGCGAGGTCCTTTCAGGCGGGCAGCCGGTTGACCGCGTGGTCACCGGTGGCCCAGAGGTACTGGACGGCGTAGGCGCGCCATGGGCGCCACGCCTGGGCTCGCCGCACCAGGGCGGCGGGGGTGTCGGGCAGGCCGAGGGCACGGGCGGCGACGCGGATGCCCAGGTCGGTCGGGGTGAACGCGTCCGGGTCACCGAGCGCCCGCATCGCGATCACCTCGACCGTCCACGGCCCGAACCCGGGCAGCGCCAGCAGGTCCGCGCGGGCCTTCGCCCAGTCCGCGCCGACGCCGAGGTCGATCGCGCCGCCGGCCAACGCCTCGACCAGCGCGCGGAACGCGGTCCGGCGCGCCTGCGGCACGGCCAGCACGGCGGGGTCCAACGCCGCCAGCGCCTCCGGCGTCGGGAACAGGTGCGTCAGCCCGCCGTCCGCGATCGGGTCGCCCGCCGCGCGCACCAGCCGACCGGCGTGCGTGCGGGCGGCGGCCGTGGACACCTGCTGCCCGAGCACGGCGCGCACCGCGAACTCGGCGGCGTCGACGGTGCCCGGCACGCGCCGTCCCGGGCCCGCGTCGACCACGGGCGCGAGCAGCGGGTCCGAGCGCAGCTGCTCGTCCACCGCGACCGGGTCGGCGTCGAGGTCGAGCATCCGGCGGCACCGGGCGATGGCGATCGACAGGTCGCGCAGGTCGCTCAGCGCCAGCTTGCACGCCACGTGGTCCTCCTGCGGCGTCAACGACACCACGCCGTGGCCGCGCGGCAGCCGCAGCGTCCGCCGGTACGCGCCGTCGCGCCACTCCTCCACCCCCGGCACGGCGGTCGCGGCGAGGTGGCCGAACAGGTTGTCCGGCCGCAGCGGCGCGCGGAACGGCAGCCGCAGCGACAGCACGCCCGGCGTGTCGGGCGCGGGGGGCCGCCTGCGGGTGCGCAGGTCGGTCGGCGACAGCGCGAACACCTCGCGCACCGTCTCGTTGAACGCGCGCACGCTGGCGAACCCGGCCGCCGGCGCGACCTCAGCCATCGGCAGCGCGGTCGTCTCGATGAGCAGCCGGGCGGTCTGCGCGCGTTGCGCCCTGGCCAGCGCCAACGGCCCCGCGCCGAGCTCGGCCAGCAGCAGCCGCTCGACCTGCCGCACGCTGTAGCCGAGGCGGACGGCGAGGCCGGGCACGCCTTCCCGGTCCACCACGCCGTCGGCGATCAACCGCATCGCCTTCGCCACCGAGTCGGCGCGGTGGTTCCACAACGGCGAACCGGGCGACGCGTCGGGCCGGCACCTCTTGCACGCCCGGAATCCCGCTTGTTGCGCCGCCGCCGCGCTCGGGTAGAACCGCATGTTCTCGACCTTGGGCGGCGCCACCGGACAACTCGGCCGACAATAGATCCGGGTGGTCAGGACCGCGGTGAAGAACCACCCGTCGAACCGGGCGTCTTTCGACCGCACGGCCCGGACACAACGTTCCGCGTCTTCGTGCACGACACCAGCATCGGTCAAAGCGGGGGCCCGTGGCCGGCGGAAATGCGACATGGTGGAAAACGCCGCCGGGCCGGTCGCGCCGCACCGCGCTGTGCGGCGCTCCCGGAGGGCGGCGACGCCCTTCGGCCGGACACCGACTAGCTGTGCGCCGGGGCGGCGAGGCGGGCCAGCAGGTCCAGCCTCACCTCGGCCCCGTCGCGGCCGTGCGCGTCGAGCACCGTCCTCAGGATCGGGCAGACCCGTGCTTCACCGGGGACTCCCCGGTCCTCACGGGCCGTGACCGGCTGACGGGTGGTCCGCACCGGGTCAACTCCGGTCGGCGCGGCAGGTCGCCGCGCCGTTCCACCGAGCGGGTCGGTTCGGCGCGCATCGCTGAGAAGACCCCCAGGACCCCTCAGCGACGATCGAGCCGCCACTCGCGGTAGTTGCCTGCGAAACCACTTTGACCGGTCCCTTCGCACAACTCGTCGACGTCACCGGAACGTCCCGCTCAGCTTGTCAGCGCAAGTCGTTAGGGTGGACCGAGAAGAGCACCACCGGTCGACAAACGGCCTGTTCACGCGCTCACACCCGGTTTCCGGTCCGGAACACCGGACCTCTAGGAGGCACGCCGCGGATGGCTGGTTCCGGTCAGGGGTCAGGTCCCCGTGCCGTGTTCGCGGAGCGGTTCGCACTGCTCTACGCGGAGGCGGGCGATCCACCTCTGAAGAAGGTGACCGAGTCGGTCGGCCGCGCGCGGCGCGCCGACGAGCGCGGCAGACCGATCCGGGCGACCGCGCAACGGGTCAGCGACTGGCGTCGTGGCCGCAACGTGCCCGCCCGGTTCTCGGCACTCTCGGTAGTACTTGAAATTTTGATCGGTGAGGCCAGGAAGTCACGTCCGCAGCCGCCGGTGGCCGGGTTGTACGACCTCGACGCGTGGCGCGCGCTGTGGGAGGAGGCGCTGGCCAGCCCGGTGTCCTCGCCCGACGACGAGGACCCGCCGAGCTCCGACGAGATCGGTGTGTGCCCTTATCGGGGATTGGCCGCGTTCCAACCCGAGGATTCCGGTTGGTTCTTCGGGCGGGAACGCAGCACGGCCGCGCTGGTGTCCCGGTTGGGCAATGCCGCGGATACCGGCGGAATCGTGATGCTGGTCGGCGCCTCGGGTGCCGGAAAATCGTCGCTGGTGCGCGCCGGGGTCATTCCGTCCATTCGTGCCGGCGCGTTGGGCGTGGCCGGCTCGACGAATTGGCCGTCGGTCGTCATAACGCCCGGCGCGGACCCGGTGAAGGAATTGATCCGGCAGGTCCCGGAATTGGCCGAGATCCTGGACATGGCGCTCACCCTGGACGGGATGGACCAGGACCTGGTGGCCTCCGGGCACGGTCCGGACACGTTCCTCGGGCAGACCCTGATGGGCGTGCTGCGGTTCGCCGCGCAGATCCGGGCGGCGTTCGCGGCGTACGCGGCGCGGCACGGCGGCGACCGGGTGGTGGTCGTGGTCGACCAGTTCGAGGAGGCGTTCACGCTGTCCTCGGACGAGAACCGGTTGCAGGTGTTCGTCCAGGCGCTGCACGTGGCGTGCACGCCCGCGGCGCCCGGCGGCACGCCGCCCGCGCTGGTGCTGGTCGGCGTGCGGGCCGACTTCTACGGCCGCTGCCTGGCGTTCCCGGAGCTGGCCGACGCGTTGCAGGACCGGCAGATGGTGCTCGGCCCGATGACGTCGGCGGAGCTGCGCGAGGCGGTGTCGCGGCCCGCGAAGGCGGCCGGCCTGCAACTGGAGCCCGGGCTGATCGAGCTGATGCTGCGCGACCTCGGCGTGCGCAGCGGGCGCGCGCAGGCGCGGGCGGGTCAGGGCGCGTACGACGCGGGCGCGTTGCCGCTGCTGTCGCACGCCCTGCTGGCCACCTGGCAGCGCCGCGCCGCGGGCAAGCTGACCATCTCCGGCTACCGCTCGGCGGGCGGCATCCAGGGCGCGGTCGCGGCCACCGCGGAACGGGCGTGGGCCGACCTCGCGCCGGAGGCGCAGCAGGCCGCGCGGCCGTTGTTGCTGCGGTTGGTGCGCGTCGGCGAGGACACCCAGGACACCCGCCGCCGCTCGACCCGGCACGAGCTGGTCGAGCAGGCCGCGAACCGGGCCGCGGGCGAGGAGGCGCTGGAGGTGCTGGCGCGGGCCCGGCTGGTCACGCTCGACGCGGGTTCCGTGGAGATCACGCACGAGGCCCTGCTGCAGGCGTGGCCCCGGCTGCGCAGCTGGATCGACCAGGACCGGGAGGGCCAGCTGCTGCGGCAGCGGCTGGAGGAGGACGCGGCGACGTGGGCGGCCCAGGACCGCGACCCGTCGCTGCTCTACCGGGGCGCGCGGCTGGAGACCGCGCGGCACTGGGCGGACGCGGCGGGCCCCGAAGGGCTGACCGGCACCGCGCAGGACTTCCTCGCCGTGTCGATGCAGTACCGCAGGCGCGCCGCGTGGGGCAGACGGGCGGCCGTGGCCTGCGTGGCCGTGCTCGCGCTCATCGCCGCGACCGCCGCCGTGCTGGCCGTGCGGCAGCGCGACGACGCGGTGTTCCGGCAGGTCGTGGCCGAGGCGGACCGGTTGCAGGAGTCCGACCCGTCGCTGTCGGCGCAGCTGGCCCTGGTGGCGCACCGGATGCGGCCCGACGACCGGGACGTGCAGACCCGGCTGCTGTCCACGCAGACGACGCCGCTGGCGGTGCCGCTGATCGGGCACACCGGCCCGGTGTACCTCACCTCCTACTCGCCGGACGGGAAGTTCCTGGCCACCGCGAGCTTCGACCAGACCGTGCGGCTGTGGGACCTGCGCGACCCGGACGACCCCAAGCCGCTCGGCTCGCCGCTGCCCGGGCACCGCGGCTGGGTCACCTCGGCGGTGTTCAGCCCGGACGGCAGGACGCTGGCGACGGCGGGCGACGACACCACCGTGCGGCTGTGGGACGTCAGCGACCCGGAACGCCCGCGCTCGCTCGGCGAGCCGTTGCGCGGCGACAACGGCACCATCTACCTGGTGGCGTTCACCCCGGACTCCCGCACGCTGGTCACCGCCAACGCCGACCACACGGCGCGGCTGTGGGACGTGAGCCACCCGACCGACCCGCGGCGGCTGGGCGACCCGCTGCGCGCGCACACCGACCAGGTGCGCGCGGTCGCGATCAGCCCGGACGGCGCGCTGCTGGCCACCGCCGGCGACGACGGGACCGTGGTGCTGTTCGACGTGCGCGACCCCCGCGACCCCCGGCGCGTCGGCGAGCCGATCACCGGGTTCGACAACACCGTGCACTCGCTGGCGTTCAGCCCGGACAGCCGCCTGCTGGCGGGCGGCAGCGAGGACCACACCGTGCAGCTGTTCGACGTGGCGGCCCCGGCGTCGCCGCGGCCGGTGGGACGGCCGCTGACCGACCACGCCGAGGGCGTGTGGTCGGTGGCGTTCAGCCCGGACGGCCGGGTGCTCGCGGCGTCCGGCGCGGACGGCACGACGCGGCTGTGGAACATCACCGACCCGGCGCACGCCACCACCCTCGGCCGGCCGATGACCGGCCGCAACGGCATCGTCTACGCGGTGTCGTTCAGCCCGGACGGCCGCACCCTGGCCACTGGCAGCCACGACTCGGTGGTGCGGCTGTGGTCCCTGCCGCACAGCGTGCTCATCGGGCACTCGGCGCGCACCATCGGGCCCCGCTTCACCCCCGACGACCACCACCTGGTGTCGGCCAGCGAGGACGGGACGATCCGGGTGTGGGACACCAGCGACCCGCGCCGGCCGACGTCGCCGACCGTGCTCTCGCACGGCGGTGGCGTGTGGTCGCTGGCGTTGAGCGAGGACGGCCGGACGCTGGCCAGCGTGAGCGACAAGACCGTGCGGCTGTGGGACCTCACCGACCCGCACGACCCCAGACCGCTCGGCGAGCCGATCGGGGTGGGCACCCGCTACAGCTCGCCGGTGGCGTTCCGACCCGACGCGAAGGTCCTCGTCACCGGTTCCGACGACAGCTCCGTGCAGCTGTGGGACCTCGGCGACCCGGAGCACCCGAAGCCGCTGGGAGGCGCGCTCGTCGGCCACGGCGGGTACGTGCACTACGTCGGGTTCACGCCGGACGGCAAGACGCTGATCACGGCGAGCGCGGACAAGACCGTGCGGCTGTGGGACGTGACCGACCCGGCCACCGCCCAGCCGATCGGGCACCCGCTGAGCGGGCACAGCCTGGCGGTGCGCGCGGGCGACATCAGCCCGGACGGCCGGACCCTGGCCACCGCGAGCGACGACGGCACGGTCCGGCTGTGGGACCTGACCGTGCCCAACCGGGTCAAGCAGCTCGGCCAGCCGCTGACCGGTCACGTCGAGGCGGTGGTGACCGTGGCGTTCAGCCCGGACGGGCGGACCCTGGCCAGCGGCGCCGAGGACCGCACGATCCGGCTGTGGGACGTGCACGACCTCCAGCGGCCCGTCCCCGTCGGCCAGGTGCTGACCGGGCACGACGGCGGGTTGCGGGACGTCGTGTTCAGCCCGGACGGCCGCCGGCTCGCGTCCACCAGCTCCGACAGCACGGTCCGGGTGTGGGACCTCGACCTGCCGCACGTGATCGGGCGGCTCTGCCTCAAGACCAAGGGCGTGCTGCCGGAGGAGCGGTGGGTCGAGCACCTGCCGCAGCTGGAGTACGAGCCGCCCTGCCCCTGAGCGACGTCCACCCCGAACCTCCGAGTGGTCCAGACCGCATCCGGGACGTGGGCGTTCCCTCCCGGGCGATCACCCGCGCCGACCTGCCGGTTCGACGTGCTCCCGGGCCCGGCGCGGACCCGGCGCGGGCCGGTGGAAGTGAAATCCGCTCATGGACTTCCGGTCGATCGTGACTACGTTCTACAGATCATGCGTTTACTTGCCGGGGTGGGGAGCCTGAAGGCGGCGATCACCGCGCTGACCGGGATCACCGCGCTCTACATGGGTCTGGTGGTGTTCGGGAACATCACCGACTACGAGACCAACCACGCGTTCGTCCAGCACGTGTTCGCGATGGACACCACGTTCGGCTCGCCCACCACGACGTGGCGCGCGATCACGAACCCGACCGTCGTGACCGCGGCGTACGTGCTGATCATCACCTGGGAGGCGGTCACCGCGCTGGTGCTGCTGGCCGGCCTGGTGGCCTGGCTGCGCCGCCGCGAGGAGGTGGCGCGCCGGCTGTCGTCCACGGGCTGGGTGATGCAGGCGCTGCTGTTCGGTGGCGGTTTCATCGCGATCGGCGGCGAGTGGTTCGTGATGTGGCAGTCCAAGGACTGGAACGGGTTGTCGGCCGCGTTCCAGAACTTCGTGATCGCCGCGCTCGGCCTCGTCCTGCTGCACGCGGGCAAGCGCGACTGACCTTCCCCCGTCCGCACCCCGGACCGGAGGCCGCCTCCCCTCGTGGCGGTCTCCGGTCCGGCGGTCCCCTACTCGTCCTCCCAGAAGTCCAGCCGGTGCTCGGCCCGGTAGTCCACACCGGTGATCGCGTCCGGCACGAGCGACTGCACGTGCCGCCCCTCGGTGAACGCGGGCCAGTGCGGCAGGCCGTGCGCGCCGTCGCCGTTCGGGTCACCGGTGCGGGCGAACTCCGTCCAGTACCGGATCATCGCGTCCGACAGGTCGCGCCGGGGACCCGCCAACTCCTCCTCCGGGAACAGGTAGCCGATGTCGGTGCTGTGGCTCGCGCCCTGCTCGGAGGCCGCCGGGTCGGCGAACTCGAACGCGAACGTGGGCGTGTGCGCGGACAGCAGCTCGTGCTGCCGGAACGTCGGTCGCGCCCACACGCGGTCGGTCAGCACCGCCGCCCACGCCCGGCTCGGGCTCTCGAACGCGCTCAACGGGTACTCCCGCTCCACCTCGGCCGCGCGGTCGCCGAACGCCGCCGCGAGCAGCCGCGGGTAGTCCTCGGCCGCGACCGGGCCGCGGAAGATCTCCACGATGCCGCGGTGCTCGTGCCGCGTGTTGCCGGCCAGCACGGGCACCTTCGCGATGTCGCCGGCGGCGAACGCCTCGACGGGCAGCGCCGGCAGGTCCTCGTTGCCGTACCCGAAGGGCTGGAAGATGTTCATCACCTGCGGGTGGTCCAGCAGCCGCTCGGCTGGCAGGCCGCGCAGGCAGTCGACGTCCGCGCAGCCGAGCTCGGCGGCGACCCCCTGCCCGATGCCCTCGATCTCGGCCGTGTCCCGCCAGGCCAGCCACGGCAGCGCGCCCAGGTCCGGGTACCACGCCTCCGCGGGCAGGTCGACCAGCGCGAACCCGCTGTGCATGATCGCCTTGTGGAACAGGCCGCGCGACTTCGGCGAGATCAGGTGCGCGGCGGTGGCCGACGCGCCGTAGGAGACGCCGAACAGCGTGACGTTGCCCGGGTCGCCGCCGAAGCCCGCGACGTTGCGCCTGACCCACTCCAGCGCGGCGCGCTGGTCCTGCAGGCCGAACGCGCCGGAGCCCGCCAGGCCCGGCAGGCCGAAGCCGCCGAACACGCCGAGCCGGTAGTTGAGCGTCACGACCACCACGTCGCCCTTGGTGGCCAGCGCGGCGGCGTCGAAGTGGTGGCCCGCGCCGATCGCGCCGTCGCCGTGCACCCAGACCATGACCGGCCTGCGGCCCGTGGTGGACGGCGTGGTGACGTTGAGGAACAGGCAGTCCTCGTCGGTCGCCTTGGTGTCCGAGTAGGACGAGCCGACCTGCGGGCACGGGTTGCCCGGCTCGGTGGCGTCCCTGATCCCGTCCCAGTCCGCCGCCGGCCGCGGCGACCGCCAGCGCAGCTCGCCCTTCGGCGGCGCCGCGTACGGGATGCCTTGGAAGACGGTGTGGTCGGCGTGCGCGACGCCGCGCACCTCGCCGTTCTCCACCTTCGCGATGTCGCGTGGTCCCACGTCGTTCCCCCCGCATGCCGTCACGACCAGGGCGGTCGTCGCCGTGATCAGTGCTCGCGTCCCCCGACGCATGGGTCACCCCCTCGTGGTGGCGAGCTCCACCGCGGTGACGAGCTCGCGTTCGCAGAGGTCGAGGTCGACCTCCGGGTGATCGGCCGCCCTGGCCAGCACCCCGTTGCGCAGGGCCAGGACGAAGATCGCCATGGTGTCCGCGTCGAACCCGCGGAACTCGCCGCGCCGCTGCCCCTCCCGGAGCAGGTCGGCCATCGCGCGGTGGTCGTCGTCGGCGGTGTCCACCTCGGACACGTGCGGGCGGACCTGTGCCAACGCCACCATGTGGGCCCGGTGGGCGCGCATGAACCGCAGGTTCGCGCTCAGGAACGCCCGCAGCTCGCCGGCCGCGGTGGCGCTGTGGTCCATCCGCTCCAGCACGAACGCGGCGAACGTCCGCCTGACCTGCGCGTAGACCTCGTCCACCAGTTCCTGCTTGCCCTTGAAGTGGTACGAGATCAGGCCCGTGCTGCTCAGGCCCGCGCGGGCGGCGATCTGCTTGAACGAGGTCGCCCCGTAGCCGAGCTCGGCCAGCGCCTCGATCGCCGCGGCGACGATCTGCGCCCGTCGTGCCTGCTCGGTCACGGACTTTGCTCGCATGAGCAAAAGTTAGCACGGCTGAGCAAGATCGTGCGCGGTCGCGTGGAAACCGCAGGTCAGGTGAGGTGCGATCAGCCGACGATCTGGCGGAGCTGATCCAGCAGCTCCGCCCGGCTGGTGCAGCCCAGCCGCTGGCGGATGCGCGCCACGTGGTGCTCGACCGTCTTCGCCGAGATGAACAGGCGGTCGCCGACCTGCTTGTAGGTCAGCCCGCCGACGACCAGCTCGGCCACCTCGCGCTCGCGGTCGCTGAGCTTGCCCGCGTCGGCCTCCACCGCCGGTTCGGGCTGCTTGCGCGCGGTCGTGGCGCTGCGCCCCTGGAGCAGTCGCGCGCAGTCCAGGAGCCGCACCATCGCCTGGCGGTCCGACGTCCTGATCGCGGCCTGGCCGGCGAGCCTGGCCGCGTCCCACCACTGGCCGACGGCCTGCAGGCCGCGCGCGGACTCCTCGACCTGGTCGGCGTCCACCTTGCCCGCCACCACGTCGAGCCAGCTCTCCGCCGCCGCCGACACGATCCCGGCGTACCGGCTGCGGTCCCGGCACGCGGCCAGTGACGCCGCGTGCTCCTCGGCGACGGACGTCTCCTCGGCGATGATCGCCGCGTGCAGCGCGCTCCAGTGCAGCGGCACGGCCCAGAGGCTCGGCTCACCCAAGTCCCGCAACACCTCCCGCGCGGCGGTGAGGTGCGGCGCGAGCCGGTGCTGGTCGCGCAGCCGCGCGGCGGCGGTGGCGAACTCGCCGAGCGGCAGGAACGTGAACAGGTCCACGGGGTGCCTCAGCACCGCCTCGTGCGCCTGCTCCCACGTCCGCTTCAACGTCGCCAGGTCGCTGTTGCGCCGCGCGACGCCGATCTCCAGCGCCACCGCGAACAGCCAGTCCCGCGGTTCCAGCGGGCGGCCGACCTTCCGCAGCGCCACCAGCGCTTCCCTGGCCTGCGCGAGGTTGCCGCGCTGCATCGCGATCCACGCCCGCAGCAACCGGTGCCGCACGACCATCAGCGCGCCGCCCGACGACGTCGCCATCGCCCGGTCCAGCACCGATTCCGCGACGCCCGGCTCGCCGCTGTGCAGCGCCACCAGCGCGGCCAGCGCGGCGGGCGTGTCCGGCAGCAGCACGGCCCGCCCGGCCGGTTCGAGCAACCCGGCCGCACGCACCAAAGTGGACAGTGCCGTGGTCGCGGACGACGTCACCGACTCCACCACGCCTTGCGCCATCAGGGAAGCGCCGCCGTCGAGCATGGTCGGCGGCGCGACGGGCAGCGGCTCGGTCGGCAGCCGTCCCGTGCCGACCTGGCCGATGACCGCGAACGCCGAGGACGTCGAGCTCGGCGACCACCGGTGCAGCTCCGTGCCGCGGGCCAGCTGGCCCCGGTGCGCCAGCGCGATCGCGGCCACCTCCGCCGCCGCGCCGCGGTGCTCGACGTCGCCGCCGGAGATCACCTGGTCCGCGAGCCGCATCGCCGCGTCGAGGTCGCCCGCCATGGCCGAGGCCACCGCCCGCCGCACGGCGACGTCCGCGCCCGCCGTGCCGATGGCGGCCAGCAGCCGCGCCGCCAGCGCCGGGTCGGTGGCCAGCGCCTCCTCGGCCGCCGCCCGGAACGCCTGCGCCATCTCCGGTCCGACGACACCGGCCTGGTTGCCCGTCCCGCCGACGCCGATCAACGGCCGCACCAGGTCGAGCACCGGCCCGCCGGACGCCAGCTGCAGCTCGGCCAGCCGCTGCCGCACGGCGATCCGCCGGTCGGTGCGGCTCAGCGACGCCACCGCCTGCCGGGCGACGGGCAGCAACGTCCCGTCGGCCGCGACCAGGCCGGTGGCCCGCCCCGCCTCGATCACGTCGCCGACCGCGTCGGCGTCGACCCCGAGCAGCCCGCCGAGCAGGTCCAGCCGCAGCGCCGCGCCCGCCTCGGCGGCCAGCAGGTACTTCCGCACGTCGGCGTCCAGCCAGTCCAGGTCGGCCCGGAACGACGCCACCACCTCCGGCGTGAGCTCCGCCGCGGTCAGCCCGGCCAGCCGCCGCACGAACCGCGGCACGCCGCCGGTCTGCTGGTGCACGTAGTCCACGAGGCCGCGGGCGGACGCGGGCAGCACCGCGCGCACCTGCTCCCGCGTGAACGGCTCCAGCATCAACGACGGCCGCGCCCGGCCCAACGACTCGGCCAACGCCGCCAGCGCGCGCGACCGCGGCCACGGCCGGTAGGCCACCACGACGTGCTCGTCACCCCGTTCGACCAGGGAGCGCAGCGCCAGCAGCTCGGCGTCCGGCAGCAGGTGCGCGTCGTCCACGACCGAGGCCGACGCGCCCGCGTCACCGAACGCCCGCGTGATCTCCCGCAGCACGGTGGTCTTGCCGTACCCGCCGGGCGCGACCACGCCGAGCCGCAGCACGGGCCCGGAGCCGACGGCTGCTGCGGCGACGGCGTCCAGGACCTGCGTGACCTGCTGGGACAACACTGGACTCGCGGTCGTGCTCGGGCTCAACGGCCATCCTCGCTGTCACGGGCACGGCGCCCACCGGTCGGCACGAGCCCGCGCACGACGCGCTTCACGGTGCGCCGTTCCGGCAGGTCGAGCGGTGTGATGTCGACGGGCGGGCGGGGCGGCGGCGCGGTGGGCTCCGCGTCCGGCGCCTCCAAGCCACCCACGGGGAACCTCAGCGACGGGTCGTCGTCGCGCACCATGACCGAGGTCTCGATCGGCTCGGGCTCGGCGTCGGGCCCGATCACGAGCCTGCGCGCGGCCAGCGCCGCGCCCTTCACCACCGACGTCTCGGGCGCGGCCTCCAGCACCACCCGGCCGGGCACGGACGCCGCGATCAGCGGGATGCGGGCGCTGCCGCCGACGAGCGCGGTCATCTCCACGCCGCCGGACACGACGCGTTCGAACACCGCCACGGCCTGCTCCACGTCCGGGCGGATCAGGTCCTCGAACTGCGCGCGGGTGATCGGCACGTCCACCGGCCCGGACGGCAGGTGCACCGGGATGGACGTCTCCAGCGTGGCCGACAGCACCCGCTTGGCCGCCTCGCAGTCGCGGCGCAGCCTGCCGAACAGGCCGCGGGTGCGGGGGTCGTCGGCGTCCAGTTCGGCCAGCTCCCGCCCGAGCGAGGTCCGCACGTGCGAGAAGACCGCGTCGTCGAAGTCGACGCCGGCGGCCTGGTCGACCCCTTCGGCGGTCTTGACCAGCTCGAAACCCCGGCCGACGACGGACGCGGCGAACCCGTGGCTGCCGAGGCTGAACACGCCCAGCGACCCGGCGAAGGACCGGCTGTACGCGTGGTTCTCGGCCGCCGCGACGGGCTCGGGCACCAGCGACGCCTCCACGCCGACCGCCCGCAGCGCCCGGTGCATCAGGCCCTTGGCGTACGCGCCCCAGCCGGACGGGTGCGCGAGCACGACGTGCGCGGGCCGTTCGCCTTCCCGCGCGGCGACCTGGTCGGCCACCCACATGACCATGAGCGCGGTGAGCTCCTCCGCCGGGCACCGCTCGGCGTCCGCGTCCCTGAAACCGGGCGACAGCGGGTCCGGCCCCAGCACGACCGGCACCGCGTCGCCGACCCGGCGGCCGAAGCCGGTCGCGGTCCACCGCGGGTCGCCCGGCTCGCCGACCGCGAACGCGCCGTCGGGGGTGAGCTGCAGCGTCGACGCCACCCCGCCGCCCGGACCGCCGAGGCCGACCACCTCGGGCTCGGCGCGCCCGGTCCCGCCCAACCGGCACACGGCGGCGGCGGTGCGCGTGGTGCCCACGTCGACCCCGAGGACGTACGGCAACTCGGAGCCTCCTTCACTCACCTGAACGAACTACCGGCAGTACCTACACGGGTTACGAGATGGTCACAAGGCCATCCCCTAATCCCCTAGGGAGTGAACGAGAACCACCCCATCGTGGTTGCGGCATCTACTGGGAGTAATCCCCGATGGCCGGTGATCCCCCCGCCCATACCTTGATCACCAGGCCGGACCCCACCCCTGCCGGGCCGGCTACCCGCGTCCTACTCGACCAGGAGACATCCATCATGGGCTCCAGCCCCAACACGCTGCACGACTTCGTTCTCGACCTGCTCAGCGACCCGACCGCGCTGGCCGACTTCCAGGCCGACGCCGAGGGCACCCTGGCGAGGGCCGGCCTGAGCGACATCAGCGCCCTGGACGTGCAGGAAGTCATCCCGCTGGTGCTCGACTACGTGCCGACCGGGGGCCTGCCCGCCCTCGACGGCTCGCTGCTCGAGGACCTGCCGCTCGACCTGGTCGACGCAGGCCAGGCCGGCGCGATCTTCCAGCTCAAGGCCGTCACGGACCAGCTCGCGGTGTCGGGTGCCACCGGCGCCGGCGACGTCAAGGCCGCCGTGGCGGGCACGCTCAGCGCGGACGCCGACGGCCTGTCGGTCTTCGGCGGCGTGTCGAGCTGGGACCTGCTCGACGGCGCCGCCTCGGCGGAGCTGACGGTCGAGGGCGACTTCTCCGCGGTGGGTGACGTGACCGACACCCTGGACGGCACGCTGCACACCGCCACCGGTCAGGTCTCGGACCTGACCGCCACGGCGACCGGCACGCTGGACGGTGCCGTCGCCACCGCGGGTGGGGTCACCGGCTCGCTGCCGGGCGCGGAAGGCCTGACCAGCACCGCGTTCGGCGCCGTCGACACGCTCAACGGCGTGATCGGCAACGTGACCGGTGGCCTCACCAGCTCGCTGCCCGTCGGCGACCTCGGCAACGTGGCCGGCCTCGGCGACGTGGCGGGCCTGGGCAACGTGGCGGGCCTCGGCGACGCGCTCGGCGTGTCCGGCTCGGCGCACGGCTCGGCCGAGTTCGACACCCACGGCGCCGCTCCCCTGTCCGACGTCACCGGTGTGGTCTCGGGCGTGGCGGACACCGCCGGCGTCGGCGGTGTCGTGAGCAACGTCACCGGCACGGTCGACAGCCTCGACCTGCCGGTCGTCGACTCGCTCGGCGTGGACAACCTGCTCTTCTGAGACTGATCCACCACCGGAGGGCCGGTCCTGTCCACGCGACGGGACCGGCCCTCGCCTTGTGCCCGGAACATGCCCGGAACGTCCCCGGACTTTCACCCGGACGGGTTTTACCGGCACACTCTGCCGGGTGATGTCCGCGCCTTGGCTCGACGTGCTCGACGACACGATCCGGGCTTGCGCTGCGCACAACCGGCCCGACCTGGCCGAACGGTTGCGCGACAAGCGCGCCCGCCAGCTGGACCCCAAGCTCCGCGTGCTCGTGATCGGCGAGCCGAAGCAGGGCAAGAGCCAGCTCGTGAACGCGATGGTGAACGCCCCGGTGTGCGCGGTGGGTGATGACGTCACCACCACCGTTCCCACTTTCGTGCAGCACGCGGAGACCCCGTCGGCCGCACTCGTGCGCGGCGCGTCCATCGCGAACACGCCCACCGAACGCATCCCCGTGCCCCTCGACCAGCTCGCCAGCCGGGTGAGCGCCGACCGGCACCACGGCGGCGACGTCGTGCGCGCCGAGGTCGGCATCCCCCGAGCCCTGCTCGACTCGGGCCTGGTGCTGATCGACACGCCGGGCGTCGGCGACCTGCGGCCCGCGCACACGGCGAGCACGTTCGCCGCGCTGCTCCAGGCCGACGCCGTGCTCATGGTCTCCGACGCGACGGCCGAGCTGACCGGGTCGGAGCTGGAGCTGCTCAAGCAGGTCATGACGTCGTGCCCGAACGTGATCGTGGTCCTCACCAAGATCGACATCGCGGCGCAGTGGCGGCGGGTGGTCGAGCGCAACCGGGCGCACCTGGCCCGCGCCGGCGTGACCGCGAAGCTGGTCCCGGTCTCCGCCGCGCTGCGCCTGCGCGCGGCCAAGACCGGCGACAAGGCGCTCAACGCCGAGTCCGGCTTCCCCGAGCTGCTCACCTGCGTGCGGCAGGACATCGTGGCCGCCGCCGACCAGCTGGCCCGCCGCACGGTCGCGGTCACCGCCGCGTCGGCGATCAAGCAGCTGGTCGCGCCGGTGCGCGAGGAGCTGACCGCCGGGGTCGCGCAGGGCCCGGAGAAGACGATCGCCGCGCTCAACGAGGCCCAGCGCCGCATCGACGAGCTGCGCCGCCGGTCCGCGCGCTGGCAGACCGTGCTGGCCGACGAGATGGCCGACCTGGTCTCCGACATCGAGTACGACCTGCGCGACCGCACCCGCAAGATCATGCGCGAGGTGGACAAGACGTTCGAGACCGCCGACCCGGCGCTGGGCTGGGACAAGTTCGAGTCCTGGCTGGAGGACAACCTCACCGAGGCCGCCACCACGAACTTCGCCTGGCTGCTCGACCGCTCGGAGTGGGTGGCCGAGAAGGTCGCCAGGAGCTTCCCGGTCGTCCGCGACGACCTGCTGCCCGAGTCGATCTTCCCGGACGACGTGCTGGACCGGGTCGCGCCCATGGACAAGCCGGTGATCGAGAAGTTCAGCGTGATGCAGAAGGCGTTCACCGGCCTGAAGGGCTCCTACGGCGGCGTGCTGATGTTCGGCCTGGCGACGAGCCTCGCCGGGATGCCGCTGATCAACGCGATCTCGCTGGGCGCGGGCGCGCTGTTCGGCGGCAAGTCGATCATCGACGAGAGCGACCAGCGGCTGCGCCGCAGGCAGGCCGCCGCCAAGGCCGCCGCGGCCCGGCACGTGGACGACTTCTTCATCAAGTTCAGCAAGGACTGCCGCGACGCGGCCCGGCACATCCAGCGCAGCCTGCGCAACCACTTCGCCACGCTGGCCGAGGAGCTGCAGGAGACGCTGCTCGAATCGGCCCGCAGCGCCCGTCGCGCGGTGCAGGACGACAACACCGAGCGCGAGCGCCGCAACCGGGACGCCAAGCGGGAGCTGGACGACCTCGTGCAGCTCTACCAACGGGTCCAAGGGCTCGCGGGAGGTCAGGCGCCACCGCTGGGGATCAGCGCATGATGCCTTCGGGCGAGGCGCCGCCGGGCGTGACGCTGGAGGACGAGGTCTGGGCGCTGCTCGAGGACGCCCTGGTGGTCTACCGGGACAGCCCGCGCGCGGTCGCGTGGCTGCGCGGGCACCAGGCGCGGTTCGGCGAGCCGGTGCGCGTCGCCGTGGCGGGCGCGCCGCGCTCGGGCAAGTCGACCGTGGTCAGCGCGTTGATCGGCGAGGAGTTCGCGCCGACCGGCGCCACCACGTGGTACCAGGACGGGCCGCGGCCGCGGGCGCACGTCGGCCAGTACGAGGTGCCGGTGCTGCGCCGCGACGGCAAGGCGTTCGTCGACGCGCCGGACGCCGAGCGCGTGACCGTGGAGTGGCCGTCGCGGTCGTTGCGCGACCTGACCCTGATCGACACGCCGGCGGGCGCGCCGGTCGAGCACGTCTACGGCGAGGCCGACGCGGTGCTGTACCTGACCAGGCACATGCACACCACGGACGTGCGGTTCCTGCAGACCGCGCACGACCACCCGGTGGCGCGGGTCGCGCCGGTGAACACGGTGCTGGTGCTGTCGCGGGCCGACGAGATCGGCGGCGGCCGGATCGACGCGCTGTCCTCGGCCAAGCAGATCGCCCGCCGGTACCGGCGCGAGGCGACGGTGACCCCGTTGTGCCAGAACGTGGTCGCGGTGGCGGGGCTGCTCGCGGTGGCCGCGCGGACGTTGCGCCCGGAGGAGTTCGCGGCGCTGGCGGCGCTGGCGTCGTTGGCGCGCACGGAGTTGGACGGCCACCTGCTGTCCGCGGACCGGTTCGTCGGCGAGGACTTCCCGGTGCGGCTGGACCCGGCGGCGCGGCGGGGCCTGGTGGACCGGTTCGGCATCTTCGGCGTGCGGCTGACGACGACGTTGATCCGGCAGGGCTTCGACACGCAGGTGAAGCTGACCGGGCAGCTGGTGCAGCGCAGCGGGCTCGGCGAGCTGCGCGACTCGATCGGCGTCTACTTCACCGAGCGCCGCGAGGTGCTCAAGGCGCGGGCGGCGTTGCTGGGGCTGGACGTGGTGCTGCGCGCCGAACCGCGGCCCGGGTCGATCGGGTTGGCCGCGTCGGTGGAGCGGATCCTGGCTTCGGCGCACGACTTCCGGGAGCTGAGGTTGTTGGCCGCGTTGCAGGGCGGGCGCACCCGGCTGCCCGGCGACCTGGAGGCCGAGGCGTCGCGGTTGGTCGGCGGGCTGGGCACGAACCCGGTGGTGCGGTTGGGGATGGAGCACGAGCCGACGGAGGGCGAGTTGCGGCGGGCCGTGCTGGAGGCGTTGGGGCGGTGGCGCGGGCACGCGGTGGACCCCGCGCTGGACCACGGGCAGCGGCGGGCGGCGGCGGTGGTCGTGCGCAGCTGCGAGGGGATGCTGGCGCAGCCGGTCGGATGAGCGCCGGTCCTCAGCCGAGCGCGGCCGCGACGGCGCGGACGGCCGCGGAAGGGGTGCGGCGCGGGTCCGTGACGAGGAACAACGTGCTGTCGGGCAGTTCACGGACGCGCTGGAGCGTGCCCGCGTCCAGGTGCTCGGCGACGGCGACGCGCGGCAGGACCGTCCAGCCCAGGCCGGCCACCACGCACGACCGCACGGCCTCGATGCTGCCGAACCGGGTGATGCTCGGCGTCGCGGGCAGGTCGCGCACGAACCGGTCGCTGTAGGAGCAGCCCTCCTCCAGCAGGAAGTACCGCTCGTCCAGCACCACGCCGGGCGCGGACACCAGCTCGATCGGCTCCACGCCGATCGCGGTGACCTTCAGGCCCGGCGCGACCAGCGAGTCCTCCAGCACCAGGGCGAGGTCCAGGGTGCCGTTGCGGACGCCGGTCAGGGCTTGGCGGGTGCCGGCCGGCGAGAGGTGCACGGAGATGCCCGGCCAGCGCATCGCCACGTCCGCGACGCGTTGCGGCAGCCGGTAGGCGCAGACCGACTCGGGTGCGGCTATGCGGACGTCGCCCTCCACCGCCGTGCTGCCGCGCACGGCGTCACGCAGGCGTTGCTCGGCGGTGAGCACCTCCCGGGCGTGCTCGACGGCCTGCCGGCCCGCCTCGGTGAGCCGGGCGCCGCTGGGCAGCCGGTCGAACAGGCGGGCGCCCAGGTGCCGCTCCAGGGCCTTGACCTGGCTCGTCACCGTGGATTGCACGAGGTGCAGCTCCGCCGCGGTGGCGGTGAAGCTGCCCGTGCGCGCGAGCACCAGGAGGGTGCGCAGGAGGCGGGTGTCCACCGCATCGACAATACCGATCGGATCCATCGCAGGGAATCGTTGGACTCGATGGTAGGTGGTGGGAGACGCTGTCCGCATGAACGACGTGCATGAGACCGCGGTCCGGGAACCGGACGTGCTCCGCTACAGCGCTTTCACCACCGACCCCGCCGGCGGCAACCCGGCCGGTGTCGTGCTCGACGCTACCGGCTTGACCGAGGCGTCGATGCTGGAGATCGCCGCCGAGGTCGGCTACTCGGAGACCGCGTTCCTGTTCCCGCGCGGTGACGGGTGGGAGTTCGACGTGCGGTACTTCAGCCCGTTGGTGGAGGTGCCGTTCTGCGGTCACGCGACCGTGGCGTCGGCGGTCGCGCTGGAGCGGACGGGGACGGTCCGGTTCCACACGCCCGCCGGGCTGGTCGAGATCGCCGCGACGCCCGGGAAGGCCGGCTTGACCAGCGTGCCCACGTCGTCGACGCCGGCGCCGGCGGGTGACGTGGCCGAGGCGTTGCGCGCGCTGGGGTGGTCGGCCGACGACCTCGACCCGCGGTACCCGGTGCACTGGGCGTTCGGCGGGTCGAGGCACCTGGTGCTGGCGGTGCGCACGCGGGAGCGGTTGGCGGCGTTGGAGTACGACTTCGACGCGTTGGGCGACCTGTTGCGGGCCAACGACGCGGTGACCGCGCAGTTGGTGCACCAGCGCAGCGAGGACGTCTTCGACGCGCGCGACCCGTTCCCGGTGGGCGGTGTGGTGGAGGACCCGGCGACCGGGTCCGCCGCGGCGGCGTTCGGCGGCTACCTGCGGGCCGTCGGGCAGGTCGACCGGCGGCGGTCGATCACCATCCACCAGGGCGTGGACATGGGCAGGCCCAGCCTGTTGGAGATCGCGGTCTCGCCCGACGACCCCCGGGTCACCGTGACCGGGACGGCGGTGCGGATCCCGGTCCACCCCTGATCCCCGCCGGCCGCGCGCACCGACCACGCGACGGGGCCACCGGTCGCTCACTCCGCAGTCGCGACCGGCGGCCCCGAACGGGGTGGGGACGTCGGCCTCGCACCCCCTGGCACGTCACCTGCACCCGTGGCGCGGGGCGGGACGGCCCGAGTCCGCTTCAGTAGATCTGGCTCGCGTGACGCATCCGCTTCTCCTCGGTCGCAGGGGAACCTCGCCAACTATGACCGCCGGAAGGGCTGGCGGCTCATACGAAAGGGGGATAGAAGAGCGTTATGCCCGAGCTTGAGCTACGCCACCTGCGCGCGGTGTGCGCGATCGCGGAAGAAGGCAGCCTCACGAAGGCCGCCTCACGCCTGGGGCTCACGCAACCCGCGATGAGCGCCCAGCTGCGGACCGTCGAACGGATCGTGGGCGGTCGGCTGTTCGACCGCACCCCCGGCGGTTCCCTGCCCACCGACCTCGGCAAGCAGGTCGTCGGCACGGCCCGGCTGGTGCTCGACGAGGTCGAGCAGCTGGTCTCGCTGGCCCGCGGGCGGACCAGCGAGGGCAAGCCCGGCCCGTTGCTGGTCGGCGGGGTGCCCACGTTGTTCTTCGGGCAGTTCGTGGCGGAGCTGCGCCGGGTGATCCCCTGCTCGGAGGTCCGCACGGAGATCATGTCCGGCGCGTCGGACCTGCTGGAGCTGCTGGTGTCGGGACAGGTGCAGCTGGGCGTGCTCGACCGGTTCGAGGGGCTGGAGCGGCGGGAGCTGCGCGGGCTGGAGCTGCGGCGGCTGGTGAGCGAGCCGCAGTTCGTGGCGCTGCCGGAGACCGACCCGCTGGTCGTCCAGGACGACGTCGACCTCGCGCAGCTGGCCGACCGGGACTGGGTCGCGCCGCCGGACGAGCTCGTCGGCAACCGGCTGCAGATCTTCCAGGCGTGCGCGGCGGCCGGTTTCACACCCCGGTTCACCCACCACGTGAACGAGGCGAGCACCGCGCGCAGCCTGGTCGCCAACGGGGCGGTGTCGTTCGCGCTGCCGCAGTCGCGCAGCGGGGACGGGATCGTGATCCGGCCGCTGCGCGGCGCGCCGCTGATGGTGGACCTGCTGCTGGCCACCCGCCGGGACGGCCCCGCCGCCGGCCGGGCCCACGACGTCTTCGCCGCCGCCGCCCGCGCCTACCGCTCGGTGCTGCCCCGCAATCCCGGGTACGCGAAGTGGTGGGCGGAGCACCCCGAAGCGCACCGGGAGATCGACGCGGCCCTGGTGGCGGGCGGCTAGCGCCTGTTTCACAAGTCCGTGTTCGCGATAGTCGGGCCTGAGGCGGCTCCCGGGGGCACGGCCGAATGGGCCACATACAACAGCGGTATGC
>NZ_JBEOVG010000072.1:0-47541 GCF_040295345.1 Actinosynnema sp. NPDC002837 | reverse complement strand
GTCCGGCACGGCGTGCCGGACCGCGGTCGAGTCACGAACTCCGGGGTGGGGCTCAGCCGACGCCCCACTGCTGGTTGGAGCCGCCGTTGCAGGTCCACAGCTGCACCAGCGCGCCGTTGGCCGTCGACGCCCCGGACACGTCCAGGCACAGGCCGGACTGCGCGCCGGTGATCGTGCCGTTGGCGTTGACGTTCCAGCGCTGGTTGGCCTGGCCGTTGCACGACCAGAGGACCGTCCTGGTGCCCGCGCTCGTCCCTTGGCCGTAGGCGTCGAGGCACCGCCGTTCGGCGCCGGCGTAGACGCTCAGCTCGCCCGCCGACGTCCGGGTCCACGTCTGCCCGGAGCCACCCTGGCAGTCCCAGATCCGGGCTTGCGTGCCGGCCGTCCCGTTCGGCACGTCGAGGCACTTGCCCGCGCCGACCGCGCGCACCGCACCGCCCGGGGTCGGGCCGCCGCCGGCGCTGTACCCGGCCGCGACCACGTTGGCCTGCACCGCGTTCTCGGTGGCGTCGGACGGGTAGCCCGCCACCATCGCGCCCTCGTAGAAGGTCCCCGCGCTGAGGTTCGCGCCGCCGTCGGGCTTGCAGCAGTCGCCACCGCTGCCCAGGATGATGGCGCCCTGCTTCTTCATCGGGCTGTACCCGTTGGGCAGCGGGCCGTCCCACAGCGTGGTCAGGCTGCCCGCCTGGGCGTCACTGCCCTTGAGCGCGAACCGCGTGGTCCCGTTGTTCTTCAGCATCGCCGTGACGAACCTGTTGGGGAACGCGCGCTGGTTCGGGTTCCACTGCTGGCTGCCGCCGGGGAACAGGCCCCACTCGAGGTCCGCCTGGACCCAGGGACCGGTGCCCGAGCACCCGCCGAACCAGCACTGCGTGCTGAAGTTGATCGCGTCCATCGCGCCGGCCGCGTCGGCCTTCCGGGTCGTCTCGCTGTTGCCGTAGTCGAAGCAGCAGCCGTTGTTCACGTGCGTGCCGCTGGTGACCATGTACATGCCCTCCGGCGCGGCCCCCGTCGGCACGCCCGTCAGGTGGCCGTCACGCCAGTAGCTGTTGCCCGGGTTGATGTAGAGCGAGTAGGCCTTGCTGCCGCCCACCGCCACCGATTCGGAGGTCGCGATCGCGGGCCTGCTCTGGGGCGAACCCGGCACCACCGAAGAACCCTGGTACCACAGGTCGTTGCCCCGCCCGGACTGGTCGTAGACGACCGTGATCACGCAGGTGGAGCCGGCGCAGAACGAGTCCTGGGTCGCCGCGTCGGCGGTGCCGCCGGCGGCCAGGAGACCGATGTCCCTCGTCGTGTTGTCCGACGAACGCCTGACCTGGTAGAGCTTGCCCGCGTACGAGCCGTAGAGGGCCCGCGTCGTGCTGTGCGCAGCCACGCAGGGCGTGCCGCCCGACGCGTAGATGTCGCACGGCCCCGTGGCGGCCGCCAGCGCGGTCACCGGTGCGGACCACGTCGACAGCGCCGCGGGCAGGACGGCCAGTGCCAGCAGGACACGCGCGCGCACCGCCACCGGCGAGCGCCACCATCGCTTCACAGGACCCGCTCGACCAACGGGTGAAGGCTGCATTCTCACTCCTACGACGATGTGGGAGGGCAGGGCGGCGGCGTGCGCGGAGATGACGAGCGATCGGCGGTGCGGGTTTCGAATCGCTTCGACTCGGGCGACGGTAAAGGCTAAAACCGCGCTAAAGCAACGGTTCCGCCGTGCCGTGCCGCTACCGCGACGGTCTCTCGCGGGAACGGCGGCCGACGTTCCGATCGACGTCGACGCACCTCTGCCACGCGGCCTGCCGGTGCTGCCTGGGGTTGTCCCTCATGTCGGCCTTGACCCGCGCCTCGGCCACCGTCCCGTCGGCGAGGGTTGTTCACGCTCACAACGGATGTCGTGGATCGGCGATCTGCATGGCGCGATGATGCGACCGGCTCCACGAAGAGTCAAGGTGGACACCGTAGTTGACGCTCACATGGCGCAGCGCGAGCGGTGCGCGGAGGTCGGCGGGCCGACCTCCGCGCGGCACGTCAGTTGCGCACGCCCCACTGCTGGTTGGTGCCGCCGTGGCACGACCAGAGGTGGAGCAGGGTGCCGTTGGCGGTCCCGTTGCCGCTCGCGTCCAGGCACAGCCCGGACTGCACCCCGGTGATGGTGCCGTTGGCGTTCACGTTCCACTGCTGGTTGGTGCCGCCGTGGCAGTCCCAGATGATCGCGGCCGTGCCGTTCGCGGTTCCGGCGCCGCTGGCGTCCAGGCACTTGCCGTTCACCGTCAGCTGCTTGCCCGCGGTGTAGGTCCACCGCTGGTTGGCGCCGCCCGCGCAGTCCCAGAGCCGGGCCTGGGCGCCGTTGGCGCTGCCGGCGGCGACTTCGGCGCAGCGTCCCGATTGGGCGCCCACGAGCATCGCGTTCTGCGGGCCGGTGGTGGTGCCGCCGCCGGGACCGGCGTTGGCCATCACGGCCTGCGCGCCGGCCGGCCAGTTGCCGTTGGTGACGACCGTGTTGCCGGACACCACGTTGCCGCGATCGCCGTTGGTCACGTTGGTGCTGCCGTTGGTCGACCAGTTGTTGGTGACGGTCCAGTTGCCCATGTTCTCGCCACCCCAGTAGTTCGCGGTGGCCCACGTGCCGGTGTTGGCGAAGACGTTGCCCGTGACGGAGTAGTACTTCGAGCCCTCGTCGAAGTAGACCCCGAAGTAGCCGTTGGTCCGCAGGCAGTGGTTCCCGCTGATCGAGGCGCCGGGGTTCCACGACAGCGTGTAGATGCAGCCGCCGTCGTTCATCTGCTGCATGACGTCGTGGACGTAGTTGTTGATCAACCGGTTGTTGGAGGCCGTGGTCGGCGTCGTGTAGCGCGGCTGGTAGTTGTACAGGCCGCGGTTGGCGTAGTTGTTGTTGCCGCCGGCGTCGTTGGCGCCCCAGCCGTACCCGATCGACATGCCGGAGTACGGCATGTTGTAGACCTCGTTGTGGGACACCGTGGCGTTGGTGACGTAGGTGTTGAGCACGGAGACGTTGCCCCGGTACTCGATGCCGAGGTCGTGGATGCGGTTGTAGCTCACGGTGATGTCCCGGTTGACCATTCGCTGGTCGCTCGGGTGGTGGGCGTCGGCGCGCACGCCGCCGACCACGATGCCGCCGGCCGAGCTGCGGGCGATCTCCGACCGCGTGACGGTGATGTTGCTCGCCCCGAGGCCGACGCCACTGGCGTGCGCGTTGGCGTCGTTGCCGATGCCGATCGCCGTCTGGCCGAGGTTGACGAACTGGGACTCGCTGAAGGTGATGTTGTTGGCGGCGGAGACCTGCACGGCGGCGGGCATCTGGTTCCAGTGCGGTCGCGCCGCCTCGAACTGGGTGCAGCCGTTCTGGCACGACGTCAGCCGGTCGCCCGGCCAGTTCCAGTTGCCGGCGATGTAGGCGCCGGTCTGCTGGTCCGCGTAACCCTGGTTGCTGCTGGGTCCGAGCCAGGTGGTGCCGCTGAACGTGATCCCGCTGAACGAGATGTGGTGCGCCGGCGCGTCATAAGTGCCGCCGACGTCCACCAGCGACTGCAGCACCGGCAGCTCCACGCCGACGGTGCTCATGTTCTGCCCGGCCAACGGGATGTAGGACAACGCGCCCGTGCCGGGGTTGAGGTGCCACTCCCCTGGCGCGTCCAGGAACTCGTAGGCGTTGGCCAGGTAGAAGGGCCCGGCCCGGTGCGGCTGGGTCAGGGTGTCGTACCCGAAGGTGTTGTTGTTCCACGCGGGCTGCTGCATGGTGAGGAAGTTCCCGCTGATGCTCTGCACCGGCGAGTACCGGTCGGTGAAGGAGTTGACGCTCTCCACCTCGACCCGGTTCTGGTTGGCCAGGTTGTTCAGGTAGCTCAGCGCGGAGCTGGAGAACCTCATGCCGGTGCTCGTGAACGTGAAGTCGGCCCGGTTCACCTGCCTGCGCGCCCTGGTCGCGACCGCGCCGTCGACGTAGAGCTGGCGCGAGTCGATCCCGGTGGGGACGGTGGCCCGCCAGATGTTCTTGCCGGCGTCGACGACCGACCAGCCGGTGACGGCCCTGGCGCCGCTGATGACGGGACGGGCGGACGGCGCCGCCTGCCACCGCACGCGGTAGCCGTTGTTGCCGGAGTCCGCCGCGGTCAGCCGCAGCGGCTCGGAGAGCCGGTACACCCCGTCGGCCAGCTGCACGACGATGTCGCCGGACATGCCGCCGGTCTGCGACCGCACCGCGGCTTGGGCGGCGGGCAGCGAGCACGGCTGGGTGGCGGAGCAGCTGGTGCCGGTGCCGGACGGCGAGGCGTAGAGGGTGGTGGTGGCGGCGGACGCGGGAGGGGCGAGACCGACCGCCGCGGCGGTGGCGGTCAGCACCACCGCGGCAACGCCCGCGGACACCGGCCTTCGCACCGCGGAGGAAGAGGACGTGGACAAGGAGACCTCCTGACTTGGGGTGTGTGCGTGCGACGTCCGGCGGAGCCGTCGGACGGCACTTCGTGGTGGCGCGGGCGAGCCGGTCGGATGCGCGGGCGCAGGGGCGCATCCGGCCGTCGGCGAACGCCTAGCGGTGCGGCGGCGGCCCGTCCCCTGGCTGCGGCACGACGCCGGGGGTCAGGTGCCACACCTCGTGCATCGGCTCCCAGCGCACCGGGGAGCCGGGGTCGCTCGGCGACTCCTGGCACGGGTCGGTCAACGCCCACCAGCGCCGCGACTCGGGGTCGGCCGCGATCCGCGCCTGGTCGGCGTCGTGGTCCTCGCCGACGTACTCGTAGTATCCGAAGAGCAGGTCGCCGTGCAGGAAGATGGTGAAGTTGCGGATGTTGGCCTCGAGCAGCATGCGTTCGACGGACGGCCAGACCTCGGCGTGCAGCCGGAGGTAGTCGTCGCGCCGCTCCGGGCGCAACCGGGTGACCATCCCATAACGTCGCGAGTGGTCCACTTCGGACTCCTAGCGGGAAGTGCGGCCGGCCCGACATCGTTGTCGGGCCGGTCGATCAGGAGCTCAAGGGGTGCAGCTGCTCCGGCGGCGCGACGACGTCCCGCACCACGGCCAGCAGGCGCTGCCCGGCGCGTTCCGGCCGCACGTGCGGACCTTCGGTCACCGGGAGGGCGAGTCCGAGCCGGGACGCGACGATCGCCTCCTCGTCGACGCGCAGGCCCAGCCCCGGGCTGTCGCCCAGGACGAACGCCCCGTCCTCGACGTGGAGGTCGATCGAGATCCCGGTCGGCGGCTGGAGGTCCTGCAGTTCGCTGACCAGGTGGTTCGGCACGGACGTCGCGGCGTGCAGCAACCCGACCGGCGTGTTGCCGATGGGGCTGACGGGCAGGTCGTGCGCGTGGGCCAGGGCCGCGACCCGCAGGAAGTGGGTGACGCCCCAGCCCGCCGCCGCCTGGACGACGTCGACCGCACCCGCCGAGATCAGCGGGCGGTACTGCTCCAGGCCGGTGAGGTTCTCGCCGCTGGCGACCGACGCCCGGACACCTCGGCCGACGGCCGCGTGCCCCTCCGCGTCCCACCGCCGCACCGGCTCCTCGATCCAGATCAGGTCGAGCGTCCGCTCGAGCTCGCTGACGTGGCGCACCGCCTGCTTGCGGGTCAACGCCTCGTTGACGTCGAGCATCAGGCCCGGCCGGGTGCCCCGGCCGGCGTTGGTGAGCACGTCGCGCACCAGGATGAGGCGGTCCCGGTCCCGATCGACGTCGAGACCTCCCTTGAGCTTCGCCACCCGCAGGCCGCGGTCGGCGTAGGTCTCGTACAGCGCGACGAGCTCGTCGTCGCCCAGCCCGATGTCCACACCGGAGGCGTAGGCGGGCACGCGGCGATCACGTCCGCCGAGCAGCCGCCACAGCGGTTCGCCCGCGGCCTGCGCCTTGATGTCCCACAGCGCGGTGTCGAGGGCGCCGATGGTGCCGAACACCGCGCCCGCGTGACCGGCCTTGAACGTCTGGCGCAGCATCCGGTCGTAGAGGGCGGTGACACCGCGCGGGTCTTCGCCCTCCAAGGCGGCGAAGATCGAGTCGATCTCGACGTGCGGGCCGAGCCCGACGCCGGTGATGCCCACGTCCGTCTCGACGAGGACGATCGGCACCCGGACGACGCCGTCGGCGAAGACGCCGTTGGCGTCGCCGACCGGCCGACCCCAGTCCTGGACGGTGGTGAGGGTCCGGTAACCAGTGATGCGCATGTCAGCCCTTCGTGGCCCCTGCGGTCACGCCGTCGGCGATCTGGCGCTGCAGGAACAGGTAGACGACGAGGACGGGCACCGCGGCGATCAGCACGCCGGAGGCGAACACGGGGATGTCATCCGAGTACTGCCCTCGCAACGAGGTGACACCGACCATGAGCGTGCGATGGTCTGCCGACGGCATCATGAGCAACGAGATGAGCACGTCGTTCCAGCAGAACAAAGCGTCGAGCACGCCGACCGACAGCAGCGCCGGCCTGCCCAGCGGGAGCATGATCCGCCAGTACGCGCCGTACACGGTGTTCCCGTCGATCCGCGCGGCGTCCAGGATCTCGGCGGGCACGGTCGAGTAGTAGCTGGTCATCAGGAAGACCGTGAACGGCAGGAACTGCGCCACGTACGCGAGGACGAGCCCCGGGTAGGTGTCGACGAGGCCGGCGTCGGACATGATCCGGGCCAGCGGGACCATGATCACCTGGAACGGGACGAACAACGCGGCGAGGATGCCCAGGAAGAGCACCGAGGAGCCGCGGAACCGCAACCGGGCGAGCGCGAAACCCGCCATCGACCCGAACAGCAGCAGCAGCGCGACCGAGCAGGTCACCACCACCGCCGAGTTGAGGAAGTACCGGGACATCCCGACGCTCGTCCACGCCGCGGCGACGTTGTCCCACCGCAGCGCGTCCGACAGCGAGAACCGGTCGAGCACGTACTCGCGCCGCGTCTTCACGGCCACGTTGGTGGTGAACACCAACGGGTAGATCGTGGCCAGCGCGAGCGCGGCCATCGGGACCGCGACGACCCACCTCGTCAACCGCCGGCCGGCCATCAGCCCTCCCTCCCCGCGCGGCGCAGGACGGCGACCTGGGCCAGCCCCACGACGAGCATGATCAGGAACAGCGCGGTCGACGCGGCGGACGCCAGCGCGGGCTGGTTGAACTGCCCCTGCTGGACCCAGATGTAGTACTCGGGCAGGTAGGTGGAGCCCTCCGGCCCGCCGCCGGTCATCACGAACAGCAGGCCGAACATCGAGGTCAGCATGCCGATCATGGTGGTGACGAAGACGAACTGGATGGTGCGGGTCAGGCCCGGGACGATCACGTGCCGGACCGTCTGGGGCAGCGTCGCCCCGTCCACCCGGGCGGCGTCGAGCAGCGAGGGGTCCAGCGCGGAGAACCCGGCCAGGAAGACGACCAGCGCCATGCCGAACGTCGCCCAGACGTGCACCCCGACCACCGCGAAGATCGCCACGTCCGGGTCGCCGAGCCAGTCCACCGACCCGAGCCCCACCCCGCCGAGGACCGCGTTGAGCGGGCCGTCGTAGGCGAGGAGCAGGTTGAAGATCGCCCCGACGATCACCGGGGAGAGCACGGCCGGGAAGAAGTACACGCCGCGGAAGACCCGGTGCCCCGGCACCTTCAGGTAGATGAACGTGGCGAGCAGCCCCGGGATCGCCACGGCCACGGGCAGCAACAGCACCAGCAGGCCGACGTTGCGCAACGCCGTGCGGAACAGCGGGTCGCCGAACAGGGTCACGTAGTTGTCGAAGCCGACCGGCAGGCCGTTGCGGTCGCCGTCGCCGGTGAAGGAGAAGTTCACCCCGAGCACCAGCGGCCACAGGCGCAGCACCACGATGATCAGCACCGCCGGCGCCAGGAGCACGAGCGGCGCCAGGCGCTCGGCCCGCGACCCGCGACGAGCGCGCCGGGTGAGCGGCTTGTCCGGTCGCCGGACCGCTGCGCCGGCGACCGCCTTCCCCTCGTTCCGCTCGGCCACCACCGGGCGCACCGAGGACGGAGAACCCCCGGACGGCACGGATCAACTCGCCTTGTCGGAGTCGGCCAGCTGCGCGACGGCCTCGTCCACCGTGGTGGAGCCGCTGAGCAGCTGCTGCGAGAGGCGGCCCATCAGGTCGATCGTCTTGCTGGACAGGGCGACGTGCAGCGCGGGCTTGCCGGTCTTGATGCCCGCGGTGATCGAGGTGACGGCCGGGCCGCCGGCGGAGACGTCGATCGTGGTGTCGGACGCGATGGCGCCCGCGTCCGCGTAGAACGCCTTCAACGCCGCGGACGAGGTCAACGACCGCACCAGGTCGGCGGCCCGCTTCGGGTCCTTGGTCCACTTGGCGACCGCGTAGCCGATGCCGCCGTCGTAGGGCAGGCTCGGCGTCGCGGCCGGGTTGACCAGGGGCGCGTCCATCACGCCGACCTTGTCCGCGTCGAGGAACTCGGCGAAGTCCTTCCAGTGCCCGATGTCGGACATCAGGCCGATGATGTGCGCGGCCTTGGCCGACTGGAAGACCGCGAACGCGTCGTTGAACATCGCGGTGGAGTTGACCCCGTCGTTGTTCAGGCCGTCGTCGTTGACCTGCTTCCAGAGCTCGAAGATTCGCTTCACGTCCGGCGAGGCCCAGTTCCGCTTCCCGGCGATCCAGTCGTCGTACTCCTGCGGCGTGAGCACGGCCGACCCGATGCTGGAGAGGAAGAACTGGATGCCGATGCCCTCCTTGTTGCCGACGCCGAAGCACTTGGCGCCGGTCTTGCCGGTGATGACGCCGCAGTCGGCGACGAACTCGTCCCACTTCGCGGCGGGCGCCTCGGGGTCCAGTCCGGCCTGCTCGTACAGCGCCTTGTTGTAGTAGAGGGGGTGCCCTTGCAGCGTCACCGGCGAGGCGTAGGTCTTCCCGTCGCGGGTGAACGCCTCCCAGCCGGCGAGCCGCTGCTTGTCCTGGGCCACGTACTCGTCGAGCGGCACCAGCGCGTCGACCCGGTCCCGGAGCTGGCCGCCGCCGTTGAACAGCATGACGTCGGGACCCTTGCCGGCCTGGATGGCCGCCCCGAGCAGCGTGTAGTACTGGTCGAACGGCTGCGCCACGAACTCGACGTCCACGTCCGGGTGACTCTTCGCGAAATCGGCCTTCGCCTGGTCGAGGTACGCGGCCACGTTCGCGTCCCCGGACTTCCAGTCCCAGACCACCAGCTTGTCGCCCGAGCCGCCGGAGGACCCCGGCGCCGTGGCGCTCCCGCATCCCGTGGCCAGGGCCAGACCCAGGACCACGGCAGCCGACCACAGTGCGCGCTGCTTCATCGCTGCTCACTTCCCAGACGACGGCCGGGTACGCCCTCGGCGCGATTGGTGTCGAAACCTAACTCGTATGACGTCTGACGTCAACGGTCCTACGTATACTCTGATCAGCCCTGAAGCTCGGGGCGCGTGACGCGACCGGAGGAACGATGACCGCAGCGGGCCGGCGACCGGGCGACGACCCACCCGCACCTCCCGAGTGGACGCGTCGACCGGCCAACCTGGCCAAGGCGGTCACCGCGGAGCTCGTGGGCCGCATCGTCCGCGGCGTCCACCCGCCCGGGACCCCCCTGCCGCCCGAGCCCGCGCTGGGCGAGACCTTCGCGGTGAGCCGGACCGTCATCCGCGAGGCGGTGAAGATCCTCCAGGAGAAGGGCCTGGTCCAGGTGCGCCAAGGCGCGGGCACCACGGTCACGGAGCCCGCGACGTGGAACATGCTGGACGAACTCGTCCTCGCGGCAACCATCGCCGAGGACGAGACGCTGGCCGTGCTCGACGATCTCGTGGTCACCCGACGGCTCCTCGAATCGGACATGGCCCAGGTGGCCGCACGCACGGCCGACGAGGACGCGATCGACCGGCTACGCGCCCTCGTGGACCGGATGGACCAACTCGTCGACGACCCCGCCGCCTACCAGGAGCAGGACCGCGCCTTCCACGACACGATCATGCGCGCGTCGGGCAACCGGATCGCCCGGGGCGTGGTGCGATCCCTGGAGGGTCAGGTCATCAACACCGCCCGCTACCTGGGCCGCAGCGAGCGGGCGTTGTGCGTGGCGTCGAACGAGGGGCACCGCCGGATCTGCGAGCGGATCGCGGCGCGCGACCCGGCCGGCGCCGCCGAGGCCATGTTCACCCACATCACCGAAGCGTGGCTGGTGCGGCGCGCCGACAACGGAGACCCGAGCCGCCTGGAGCGCTAGGTGGTCACCCGACGACATCACCCCCTCCGCGCAGCCACTCCGCTGAGCGTCGTCGCGCTCATGGCCGACGACTTCGCCAGCATACCGATCCACCGCCCTCAAGGGAACGATGAGTAGTACTTACTTCGGCAGGGACGGAAACTTTCCCGACGAGCAGCGACCCGACGATCGAGGCTATGATGCGTACGGCGAAATAGTCTCAGGTTTCTCTTGACGGAACCGCCGCCCACAGGCTGTCATGAGTAACGAGGACCACAGCTCCGATGAGTCTGACTCATCGGAGGAGGAGATCCGGCTCGTACGAACTCCGACCCGCGAGCACCACGACGTAGTGGAGCAGCTCATGCCACAACGGCCGAACGGCCGCGCACCCTGCGCGCACCGGACCGGCGGCCCCGGCTGACGGGCGGCTGCCGCGCTTTCCCCGATGTTGGGAGCGCTCCCGGTGGGTCCGCTCCCCTTTCGAACGGCCCCGTCCCTTGTTGTGCACGCACCGGTCGCCGCGCCGGCGGCCGGGCTCGGAGAACGGGAGGTCCACGTTGGGCGCACGACGGGTCACCCTGGCCGATGTGGCCAAGGTGGTCGGCGTCTCCCAGACCACCGTGTCCCTGGTCCTCTCGGGGCGCGGTCGCGACCTGCGGATCTCCGAGGAGATGCAGCGCCGGGTCCGCGAAGCGGCGACGGAGCTGGAGTACCGCCGCGACCGGGTCCCTATGGGGCCGCGCGGGACGAGGACGCAGACGATCGCCTTCGTGTCCGATTCGGTCGCCAGTTCGCGGCTCGCGGGCCACATGATCAAAGGTGCGCTCGGCGCGGCCCGCAGGCACGGCGTCACGCTGCTGTTCGGTGAGACCGAGGGCGACGCCGGCTTCCAGCGCACGTTGATCGAGACGATGCGCGACTACCGGGTCGACGGCATCATCCTCGCCTCGGTGCACGCCAGGACGATCAGCATCCCGGCCGAGCTCGCCGGCGGCCCGGCGGTGCTGCTCAACGTCTTACCCAGGGAGCCCTCGCCACTGGTCTCGGTCCTGCCCGACGAGGTCCAGGCGGGCCGTGCCGCGGCACGCGTGCTGCTCGACGCCGGCCACCGGGAGGGCATCCACCTCATCGGCGTCGGCCCGTCCGGCGACGACGTGCCACCGGGCCGGACCGCGGCGTTCGACCGGCTCACCGGCATCCGCCGGGAGCTGGGCGAGGTGGGCGTCGAGGTGGAGAGCGGGCACGCGTGCCGCTGGTGGTTGCCGAAGTACGGCTTCGAGGCGACCCGGGCCCTGTTGGGCGCCACGCGTCCCCGTGCGTTGATCTGCCTGGACGACCGGCTCGCGCTCGGCGCCTACCAGGCGTTGCAGGACGCCGGCCTCACCGTGCCCGACGACGTCTCCGTCGTCTCGTTCGACGACCACCCCATCGCGTCCTGGCTGCGCCCGGGCCTGACCACCGTGGCCCTCCCGCACCACGACCTCGGCGCGAAGGCCGTCGACCTCCTCTTCGCCGAAGCCCACCGATCCGAGTCGGGCCGCGTGCGCGGGGGCGGCACGTATCGCGTACCGATGCCCGTCCGCCACCGGGACTCCGTGGCGCCACCACGATGAGCCGGACGCCTGCGGTCCGGACCGCCGCAGATCAGGTGGAGCGCTGATCCCTCGGTGTGACGGGGGTCGGAGGTGTGGATCAGGCGGGCTTCCCGAGCAGCTCCAAGGCGTCGGGCGGCACCGGGCGGCCGGCCGCGCGGCGTTCGTCGGCGAACGCGGACACCATGCGCAGCAACTCGTCGTCGGCACGTCGGTCGAGGTCGCTCACCACGGTCAGCGGGATGCTCATCACCAAGCACTTCAGCACGCCCTGCCGCCAGGTGCGCTGGTCGAGGTGACGCGCGGCGAAAGCGCCCATCGCCGCCGCGACGAGGCCGCTCTCGTTGCTGCTCAGGGCGTCCTTGACCAGGTCGACGCCCGTCCCCGGCACCCGGTCCCCGATGTCGGCGAGCCCTCGCAGCACCCCGAGGCGTTCGGCCGACGTGCCCTGCCGGTAGAGCGTGGTGAGCCCTTCGGCCGCGTCGCCGGAGTTCTCGACGTACGCGACGAGCAGCCGCGTCCGCGCCTCGCGCTGGCCGGAGCGCACCGCTCGTCCCACGACGGGGAAGAGGGTCCGGATCGAGGAGGGGTCGGCCCGCAGCGACTGCTCGGCCCAGGCCAGCCAGTTCGCGGTGCGCAGCGCCTCGAACGCCCGACCCGCCACCACGGGCGCCGCGTGGCTGTGCCGGGGCAGCTCCACGGCCGCGACGCCGGTGTAGCCGATGTCGATCAGCGCCCCGAGGGTGTCGGGCAGGTCCAGCTGCCCGTCCCCGAACTCCAGGTGTTCGTGCACGCCCTGCACCATGTCGTCCAGCTGCACGTTCATCAGCAGCCCACCGGCCTGCCGCAGGCACGCCGCCGCGCCCTGCCACTCCACCGCCACGCAGTGCCCGACGTCCACGGTGATCCCCAGGAGTTCGGGTCGGCCGAGCTCGTCGCGCAGCCGCAGCGCCTGGTCCAGTCGCTCCACCACCATGCAGGGCTCCGGCTCCAGCGCGAGCGGCACGGCGGGCCCGCGTTCCAGCACCGCGGCGACGCCGGACTTCAGGTGTTCCCAGCTGTCCGAGGAGCCGACGCCGGACCAGAAGGACACGCAGTCCGCGCCGAGGTCGGCCGCGATCCGCTTGGCGCGCACCAGGAAGTCGACCCGGATCTCCTGGCCGTCGCTCACCAGCGTCGGGTGGTGCTTGTGCCGCGGGTCGAGCAGGTAACGCGCACCCGTCTCCACGACGACGCGCAGTCCCAGCGCCGACAGGCGTGCCGCGAGCCGTTCGGTCCGCGCGCCGACGTCGTCGGCGAACGGGTCGAGGTGGTGGTGGTCGAGCGTGAGCGCGACCGCCGTGTAGCCGAGGTCGGCGATGATCCCGAGCGCGTCGTCCAGGCGGTGGTTGGCGAACCCGTTGGTGCCGTAGCCGATGTCGAACGTCATGTGCGGCTCACCCGCCGGCTCCGCGCCCGGCCCGGCGGCGTGACGCCGGCCGGGTCGGGACGCTCGGTCACGGGTGTCCGGCCCGCGCGCGGGGCCGGCAGCCCGCGAGCGGCGGTCGGCGCGACGGAGCCGCGTGCGCCGATCAGCCAGAGCCCGGTGGGCTCGTCCGCCATGGGTCCTCCTCCGATCCTGGGTGCCGCGCGGTGACGGCTACCGGGTTGCGCGGCATCGACTCGCGGCCGCACCCGGCGGTGGCATGTCCTGCTCGATGAAAGTCCTGGGTCACCCCGGCCGCACCGGCCAAGGGGCACCCGGGCTCCGCCGTTCCGCGACCCGCGGCCGAGCTGACCGCTCTGGCCTGGTCGATCGCGAAGCGGGAAGCACGGGCGCCCCGTCCTGCCGGTTGGTCCGCGCGTGATCAGAACTGGGCGATGAACCTCCACGCCTCGCCCTTGGTCCAGGTCCGCACGCCGTCCTCGCACGCGCAGCCGTCGACCGGACCCGGCCCGTGGCCACCGTCGAACGCGGCCCACTGCACCGGGTAACCCGGCTGGCACGAGTACGCGGTCGTGATGTGCGTGCGGCTGCCCGGGGCCGGCTCACGCGGGCTCAGCGCGGCACAACCGTTGTTCCGGACGAACCGGTCGCGCAACGACCGCCCCGCCGAGATGTTCAGCACGTTGTCCGAGATGCCGTGGATCCCGAAGTACGCGACCGGCTGCGTGCCGCCCGAGCACCCGCTCAGCTGCCCGCCCGCGTACACCACGACCCCGCGGAACACCGTCGGCCGCGAGCACGCCAGCGAGTAGCTCATGCCGCCGCCGTAGCTGAACCCCATCGCGAAGCGCAGCTTCGGGTCGACGCACAGGTCGGCCTCGATCCGCCTGATCATGTCGTCGACGAACACCACGTCCTCGCCGCCGGAGTTGGCCCAGCCGTTGCCCAGGCCCTGCGGCGCCACCAGGATCGCGCTGTTGTTCGACTGCTCCTGCATCCCGTAGTACGACCACGCCGCACCGCTCGTCCCACCGCCCGACACGTCGTTCATCGTGCCGCCGTTCCAGTGGAACCCGAAGATCAGCCGGTACGGCCGGGTGTTGTCGTAGCCGTCGGGCACCCGCAGGACGAAGCTGCGGCTCTTGCCGCTGCTCGTGATCGTGTGCGCGCCGCTGCGCATCGTCGGCGCCTTGCCGCACCCGCTGCCGCCGGGGTCGCCGCCGCCCGACACCTTGGTCAACACCCACTGCTGGTTGTTCCCGCCCGTGTCGGCGTACTGCACGGCGTTCGCGCCGTCCGCGGTCGAGGAGCCCTGCACCTCCACCGCCTTGTTGCTGTGCCGGGCGATCAACCGGACGTGGCCGCCGTCGGAGTCGGCCAGCCGGAACTGCTGGTTGGTGCCGCCGTGGTCGGTCCACTGCTGGATCGCGGCGCCGTCGGCGGTGGAGGAGTTGGGCACGTCGAGGACCTTGCCGGAGTGGCGCGACTTGATGCGGTAGTAGCCGCCGCCGGAGTCCAGGAACTGCCACTGCTGGTTCGCGCCGTCGTTGCGCGACCACTGCGCGATGCGACCACCGTCGTTGGTCGCCAGGCCGTACACGTCCAACGCCTTGCCGCTGTTGCGGTTCACCAGCACGTACCACGCGCTCGGGTCGATGACCCCGGGCTGGGGGTTGGAGCCCGCGTTGAGGGCGTTGAGGACGGCGGTGTAGGCGGGCTTCTTGTTGCCGGAGCCGTCGAACAGCAGCGGGGTGCCGTAGGCGCGCCAGGAGTCGGTGTCGCGGATGCCCCAGACCGTGATGCCGGTGCAGCGGGCGACGGCGAGGCAGGCCTTCACGACGCGCTCGTAGTTCGCCGCCTGCGCCGAGCCGGAGCCCTCGATGTCGAGTTCGGTGATCTGGACGTCGACGCCGAGGTTGGCGAAGCTCTGCAGCGTGGTCTGGTAGTTGCCCGGCACGGGGGACTGGGCGTTGAAGTGGGACTGGAGGCCGACGCAGTCGATCGGGACGCCGCGTTGCTTGAAGTCCTGGACGAGCCGGTAGACGGCCTGGGTCTTGGCGTGGGTCCAGTCGTCGGTGTTGTAGTCGTTGTAGCAGAGCTTGGCGCCGGGGTCGGCCGCGCGGGCGGCGCGGAACGCCGCCTCGATCCAGTCGTTGCCGGTGCGCTGGAGGTTGGAGTCGCGGCGCGCGCCGGAGCTGCCGTCCTGGAACGCCTCGTTCACCACGTCCCAGGCGTAGATCTTGCCGCGGTAGTAGGTGGCGACCTTGGTCACGTGGTTGAGCATCGCGGACCGCAGGGCGCTGCCGGACATGTTCTGCATCCAGCCCGGCTGCTGCGAGTGCCACGCCAGGGTGTGGCCGCGGACCCGCTTGCCCTGGGAGCGGGCGAGGTTGACGATCCGGTCGGCGTTGCCGTAGGTGAACTGGTTCTGGTTCGGCTCGGTCGCGTCGATCTTCATCTCGTTCTCGGCGGTGACCATGTCGAACTCCCGCTGGAGGAGCCCGGCGTAGGTCGAGTCGCCGAGCCTGCCCGCGGCGACCGCGGTGCCGAAGTACCGGCCCTTCTCCGCCGCCGCGGTGGCCAGGGTCGTGCCCGCGGCCTTGGCCGAACCGTGGAACGCCACCGCCAGCACGGTGGCGATCAGTCCCACGACGAGCAGCAACGCCGTTGTTCTCGGTCGACGCGCGAGCGCCGGCCGAATGACCGCTCGTGTCGAATGTTCCATCACATGTCCTTCGGGTCGGACACCGCGGGCTCGGGTGCCGGCGGTGGCAGGGACGCCATCGGGGGCCGCACGGGGCCGGGCCGCGACCAGGACGCACTGGCGTTAGCGTTAACATCCAGCCTGGTCGGCCGCCCCGTGGGAACAAGCGCGTTCGGGGGCGGCAACCACGGCCACGAGCGTCGGTGTGCTCTTCAGACTGTGAACGACGGCTCACGCTCGGTCAAGACGTGACGCAACTGTTTCGCCCGGGTGGTGCGTGCCGGGAAGTGCGGTCCGATCCGCCGACGTCCTCGCTCGTCCACAGTGGAGGAACACTCGTCTTCCGTGTCCGCGTCGGGTGAACCTCGTTCGCCCGGCTAAAGTCGACGCTGGTGTTTTAGCTCGCCGCCACGCCGATCGCCGATCGCGCGGCGGCCTCCCGTGGGGCACGTCGGGTGGCGAACGCCGGCCGGTGGTCCGAACGGGGCAACTTCCCGGGCCTCGTCGAGGTGTGACCGGACGATAAGGCCTGGTCTGCCTCTTTCCTCGTCGCGGTGCTCAAAGTTAGCGCTCACAATTTAGCTTTGACCCGTCTTGGTTGGTCATAGTTTCATTGGCGCGACACCAGGCCGCGAGGTGACGGGCGCGATCCCGTCCGGTGAGCACCCGCGGACCTGTCGCGCGCCCGACCGACCACCCCTGCCGACATCCGTGACCGACGCCGACGGCGTCCGGTCGACACCGAAGAGGCGACGATGCCCACCCGTACACGCGGACGACTCCTCCACCTCGCCCTGGCGGCCATCGCCGCGCTGGGCGTGGTCACCGCGGCTCCCGGCGCGCCCGTCGCCCAGGCCGCGCCGGGCAGTCCCGCGCTCACCCCGCCGATGGGCTGGAACAGCTGGAACAGCTTCGGTTGCGGCATCACGGAGGCGCAGGTCCGGCAGGCCGCCGACGCGATGGTGTCGTCGGGGATGCGTGACGCGGGGTACCAGTACGTGGTGGTGGACGACTGCTGGTTCGACCCGCAGCGCGACGCCCAGGGCAACCTGCGCGCCCACCCGACGAAGTTCCCTTCCGGCATGAAGGCGCTCGGCGACTACATCCACTCGAAGGGCCTGAAGTTCGGCATCTACCAGGCGCCCAACGAGAAGACCTGCGCCCAGGGCGTGGGCACGCACCCGGGTTCCACCGGCAGCAAGGGGCACGAGGTCCAGGACGCCCGGTCGTTCGCGTCCTGGGGCGTGGACTACCTGAAGTACGACTGGTGCTCGGGCAGCGGCACGCGTGACGAGCAGGTCGCGCGGTTCACGATCATGCGCGACGCCCTGCGGGCCACCGGCCGCCCGATCGTCTACAGCATCAACTCCAACAGCTTCCACGCGCCGACCGGCGACAAGTACGACTGGGGCGAGGTCGCCGACCTGTGGCGCACCACCGAGGACCTGCTCAACATCTGGCAGAACGGCAACACCAACAGCTACCCGATGGGCGTGGGCAACGTCCTGGACGTCACCGCGCCGCTGGCCGCGCAGACCGGTCCGGGCAACTGGAACGACCCGGACATGCTCGTCGTCGGGCGGCCCGGCCTGAGCCTGACCGAGTCGCGGTCGCACTTCGCCCTGTGGGCGCTGATGGCCGCGCCGCTGATGGCGGGCAACGACATCCGCACCATGTCGGCCGACGTCAGCGCGATCCTGCGCAACCCGCGGCTGCTCGCGGTGAACCAGGACCGGCTCGGTGCGGGCGGTCGACGCGTGCGCGACGACGGCAACACCGAGGTCTTCGCCAAGGCGTTGTCGGACGGCTCGGTCGCCGTGGGCCTGTTCAACCGGGGCGGCAGCACCGCCACGGTGTCCACCACCGCCGCCCAGCTCGGCCTGTCCGGCGGGTCGTTCTCCCTCACCGACCTGTGGACCGGCGGCGCCTCCACCACCTCCGGCGCGATCTCGGCGAGCGTGCCCGCGCACGGCGTGGCCGCGTTCCGCGTCTCGGGCGGCAGCCCGATCGCCGCCACCACCTCCCGGTTGCGCGGCGCCGGCTCCAACCGGTGCGTCGACACCGAGAACGCCTCCACCGCCGCCGGCACGACCGTGCTGCTCTGGGACTGCCACACCGCCGCGAACCAGCTGTGGACCACCTGGACCGGTGGCGAGGTCCGGGTGTTCGGGGACAAGTGCCTCGACGCCTACAACCAGGGCACCGCCAACGGCACCCGCGTGATCACGTGGTCGTGCAACGGCCAGGCGAACCAGAAGTGGACCCTCGGCGCGGACGGGTCCATCCGCAACACCCACGCCGGCCTCTGCCTGGACGCCGACCAGGCCGCCACCGCCAACGGGACCAGGCTGATCCTGTGGACCTGCAACGGCCAGGCCAACCAGAGGTGGAGCCGCGTCTGACGGCGGCCTGAGCGGCGCGCCCGCCCTCCGGCGCCGTCGCCTCACGAATGCCCGCGGGCGCTGCTTCCGGGACCCGGTCCTCTCGCGCACAGCACGGCGAGAGGACCGGGCCCACCCGCGCCGATCGGTCCGACGTCCACCCGCGACCCAGGGAAGGAGCACCGTGCGCACCGCCCGCAACCCCGTGATCGGTGGATCCCACCCCGACCCGAGCGTGTGCCGGGTCGGCGAGGACTACTACCTGGTGTGCTCCAGCTTCGAGTACTTCCCGGGCGTGCCGATCTTCCACAGCCGCGACCTGGTGCACTGGCGGCAGGTCGGCAACGTCCTCGACCGCCCGGACCAGCTGCGGCTGCCCGCCGACACGCCCGCGTCGCGCGGGATCCACCAGCCCACCATCCGCCACCGCGGCGGGAGGTTCTGGGTGACCGCGACGGACCTGTCGGCGGGCGGCACGTTCGTCGTCACGACCGACCGCCTCGCCGGGCGGTGGTCGGACCCGGTGTGGATCGACCTCCCCGGTGTCGTCCCCGACCTGGCCTGGGACGAGAACGGCGACTGCTGGTGCGCCACGACCGACGGGCGCACGGCCCGCATCGACCCCCACCGGGGAACCGTGCTGGAAGGACCGTGGCGGGCCTGGAGCTGCGACGACACCCCGAAGGCGCCCCACCTGTACCACGTCGGCGACTGGTGGTACCTGCTGTTCGAGTGCGACCGGTCGCTGGTGGTCGCCCGCGCGCGCACGCCCCGAGGGCCGTTCGAACGCGCGCCGAGCACCTTCGTGGACACGCTCGGCCCGGCCGGGGGCAGTGGCCGCGCGGACCTCGTCACGACCCCGGAGGGGACCTGGTGGCTGGTGCGGCCCGGGACCCGCGAGCACCCGTCCGGCTTCCACGTGCTCGGGCAGGAGGTGTTCCTGACGCCCGTGCGCTGGCGCAACGAGTGGCCGGTCGTGGTCGGGGCGGACGGGACCAGGCCCGCGCCGCGGGCGTCGGACCCGGCGCCGGCGCAGCCCGCGCGCGACGACTTCGACGGGTTCGCGCTGGCGCCGTCCTGGATCTCGCCGCGCGGGCTCCCGGACGGCTCCTGGTCGTTGACCGAACGCCCCGGCTGGCTGACGCTGCACGCGACCGGCGAGACCCTCGACCGACCGGGCTGCACGTTCGTCGGCACCCGGCTGCGGCACCTCGACTCGCGGGTGTCGGTCCACCTCGATCCCGGCACGGCCCGCGCGGGCCTGAGCATCCGGCGCGACGAGGCGCACCGCTACGACTTCGAGGTGGTGCCCGGCCGGGTGGACGTGATCGCGAGGATCGGGCCGGTGCGCCAGGTCGTGGCCAGTCGCACCAGACCTCCGGGGCCGATCACGCTCACCGTCGTCACCCGCACGACAGACCTGGTGCCGCCGTCGTTCGTCCGGCCGACCGACGAACCCGCCGGCGTCGAGCCCGCCGGACCGGACACCATCGCGTTCCACGTCGGCGCCGATCCGGGCCCGCTGGCGGAGTTGGACGGCCGGTACCTGTCGCCCGAAGTCAGCACCGGCCTCGCCGGGCGGGTCGTCGGCATGTACGTCACGCGCGGGGTCGCGGCGTTCGACTGGTTCGACTACCGGGGCTTTTCACCGTGAACCGGTGGCGGTTCGGCGCGCAGGGCCGTGCGGCCATCTTGTGCGCGCTAACAAGGTTAGGTCTAAGCCAATCGTAGCGGTGGTTCAGGTGGGGTGAATCTCGCGCAAGAAATCCACAAAGCGGCACTTGACGGGCCTGATCGACTTGTGGCGCGAAAGGCCTTCGTAAGCCAAAAAGCTAAAGTTAGCGCTAACACTTTTAGCATTCCGGGCAATTGACTGCCGTGTTCGGCGTGGTTACATTCGACCCGAAGTGAATCCTTCTTCGCGCGGGAGGTGCGGCCCGCCGCGCCGCCTTGCCGTGTCCACCCCTCGACGACCGATTCGCCACCCCATGACTGGGAGCGCTCCCGGAAAAGCTCCACCTCCAACTCACACCACAGCATCGACGCTGCGAGGATCCTGAATGAGTGCAACGAAACTGGCACGCGGCGGTGCCGCTGCCGCCGCCCTGACCCTGTGCGCGGGGTTGCTGACGCTGGCGAGCACGTCGGCCAGCGCCGCACCCGGATGTTCGGTCGACTACCGCGTCAACCAGTGGGACACCGGCTTCACGGCCAACGTCACGCTCAAGAACCTCGGCGACCCGATCTCCAGCGGGTGGACCCTGGAATGGGACTTCCCGGGCAACCAGCAGATCACCAACGGCTGGAGCGCGACCTACGCCCAGTCCGGTCAGCACGTGAGCGCGAAGAACCCCTCGTGGGCGGCGTCGCTGCCCACGGGTGGCAGCGCGACCATCGGGTTCAACGCCTCGTACTCGGGCACGAACGTCCTGCCCACGTCGTTCACGCTCAACGGCACCACGTGCGGCGGGGGCCCGATCACCTCGACGTCGACCTCGACCTCGACCTCCACGTCGACCTCGACCACGACCTCGACGACCACGACGACGACCACGACCACCACGACGACGACGCCGGACACCCCCGGCACGCACGTGGCCAACCCGTACGCGGGCGCCAAGGGCTACCTGAACCCCGACTACGTGGCGAACGTGAACACCCTGGCCGACGCGACCGGCGGCGCCCTGGGCACGTCCATGCGCAAGGTCGCCGAGAACTCCACCGCCGTCTGGATGGACCGCATCGGCGCCATCACCGCCGGGCGCGGCCTGCGGGGCCACCTCGACGAGGCGCTGCGGCAGTCCGCCGGCGGCACGCCGGTGGTGATCCAGGTCGTCGTCTACGACCTGCCCAACCGCGACTGCGCCGCACTGGCGTCCAACGGCGAGCTGAAGGTCGGCGAGAACGGCCTGGCGCGCTACAAGGCCGAGTACATCGACCCCATCGCCGCGATCCTGGCCGACTCGAAGTACCGGGACCTGCGGATCGTCGCGATCGTCGAGCCCGACTCGCTGCCCAACCTGGTGACGAACCTGAGCAAGCCCAAGTGCGCCGAGGCCAGCTCCAGCGGCGCCTACGTCCAGGGCATCCAGTACGCCCTGAACAAGCTCAGCGCGATCTCGAACGTCTACAACTACGTGGACATCGCGCACGCCGGCTGGCTGGGCTGGGACTCGAACATGGGCCCCGCCGTGACGTTGATCGCCAACGCCATCAAGGGCACCACCAAGGGCGTCAACAGCGTCGACGGCTTCGTGTCGAACATGGCCAACACCTCGCCGACCGACGAGGTCAACCTGCCCGACCCGAACCTCACCGTCGGCAGCCAGCAGCTGCGGTCCGCGACGTTCTACCAGTGGAACCCGTACTTCGACGAGGCCGACTTCGGCACCGAGATGCGCAACCGGTTCATCGCCGCCGGCTTCCCCAGCGGCATCGGCATGCTGGTCGACACCTCCCGCAACGGCTGGGGCGGCCCGAACCGGCCCAGCGGCGCGAGCGGGTCGACGGTGGACGCGTACGTGAACTCCGGCCGCATCGACCGCAAGCTCCACCGGGGCAACTGGTGCAACCAGGCCGGCGCGGGCATCGGCGCACGGCCCACGGCCGCGCCGCGCGCGGGCTTCGACGCCTACGTGTGGATCAAGCCCCCGGGCGAGTCCGACGGCATCGCGACCAAGACCGACGGCCCGAACGAAGAGGGCAAGCAGCACGACCCGATGTGCGACCCCGCCTTCCGCGGTGACGACCAGGCCAACGGCGGCAACCTGACCGGCGCCATGGCCGGCGCGCCGCACGCGGGCGCGTGGTTCCCGGCGGGGTTCACCTCGCTGGTCCAAAACGCCTACCCCGCGTTCTGAGCCAGGGGACACCATGACGTCCAGCAAACGAACCGCGGCCGCGTGCTTCCTCTCGAGCGCACTCGTGGCCGGTGCGGTGGCCTTGGTGGTCGGCGGCGGCGCGACCGCGCAGGCGGCCGAGTCGGCGTTCTACGTCGACCCGTCGAGCTCCAGCGCGAAGTGGGTCGCCGCCAACCCCGGCGACTCCCGGGCCGCGGTGATCCGCGACCGGATCGCCTCCGTGCCGCAGGCGCGGTGGTACACCACCACCAACACCTCGACGGTGCGCTCGGAGGTCAGCTCCTTCGTCGGCGCGGCCGCCTCGGCCGGGAAGATCCCGATCCTGGTGGTCTACAACATCCCCAACCGCGACTGCGGCGGGGCGAGCGGTGGCGGCGCGCCCTCGCACCAGGCCTACCGGGCGTGGGTGGACGAGGTCGCGGCGGGACTGGCCGGTCGGCCGGCGGCGATCGTGCTCGAACCCGACGTGCTCCCGATCATGAGCAACTGCCAGAACGCCGACCAGCAGGCCCAGACCAGGGCGTCGATGGCCTACGCGGGCAAGAAGCTCAAGTCGGGTTCCGGGCAGGCCAAGGTGTACTACGACATCGGCAACTCGGCCTGGCTGAGCCCGTCGGAGGCGGCGAACAGGCTGCGCGCCGCGGACATCTCCAACAGCGCGGACGGCATCGCGTCGAACGTGTCGAACTACCGCAGCACGCCCGACGAGGTCAGCTACACCAAGAACATCCTCAACGCCCTCGGCGACGGCAGGCTCACCGCCGTGATCGACACCAGTCGCAACGGCAAGGGCCCGCTGGGCACCGAGTGGTGCGACCCCGCCGGACGTGCGATCGGCACGCCCAGCACGACGAACACGGGCGATTCCAGGATCGCCGCGTTCCTGTGGGTCAAGCTGCCGGGTGAGGCGGACGGCTGCATCGCGCCGGCCGGTCAGTTCGTGCCCCAGCGGGCGTACGACCTGGCGATCGCGGCCGGCCCGACGTCGACCACCACCACCACGACCACCACCACCACCACGGGCAACAACCCCGGCGGCGGCTGCACGGTGACCCACCGCGTGGTCAGCCAGTGGTCGGGCGGCTACACCGGTGAGATCGTGATCGGGAACCGGGGCCAGTTGCTCAACGGCTGGACCCTCACGTTCTCGGCGCCCGGTGTGTCCGTCACGCAGGGCTGGAACGGGACGTGGACCGACACGGGCGACGTCGTCCGGGTCGCCAACGCGTCCTGGAACGGGTCGCTCCCGACCGGTGGAACGACGACCATCGGTTACAACGCGAGCTACAGCGGAACGACACCGCCGTTCAGCTCACCCGCCCTGAACGGCACCGCTTGTTCCTGACACCGTGACCAGCCCTGAAAAGCGGTTCCCCGTCCGGACATCGCCTCCACCGGACGGGGAACCGCTTTGGTGCGACCAGGTCCGGGCTGGGTGGGCGACGATCACTTGCCCGGCGGGTCTGCGTTTGGCACCATCACGGCCGCCGTGCTCGACGTCGGCCCTTGTTCGTCGTGTGTGGAGGTGCGGTGCCAAGACGGTGGTTGGTGGCCTCGGTGGTGGCCGTGGTGCTGGCGGCTGTCGGTGTGGTCGTCGTCGTGCTCCAGGACCGGGCCGTCGCAGGCGACCCGGTGACTGCAGGCACCTCCTCGACCGCGCCGAGTGCGAGCACGCCGGTGACCACGTCGCCGAGCGCGGCGATCGGCGAGGCCGACACCGCGCCGTCGCCCTCGGCGGCCGCCACGACACCGGCGCCCGTCGCGGGTGACGCGCCGCTCGCCGGGAGGATCAAGCCGGGGGTCGTCAACCAGGGCGTGGCGACGTTCTACGACTCCGACGGCGGTGGCGCCTGCTCCTACGACCCCGGCCCTGACCCGCTGACCGCCGCGATGAACTGGGCCGACTACGAGGACGCCAAGGCCTGCGGCGCCCACGTCCTGGTCCGCGCGGCCAACGGCGCGAGCCTGACGGTGCGGATCACCAACCTGTGCCCGCAGCCGTGCCGGGTGGGGCAACTGGACCTGAGCGCGGAGGCGTTCGCCCGGCTGGCGGCGCCCGACCTGGGCGAGATCCCGATCACCTGGACCCTGGTGAGCCCCGAGCTGCCGAAGACGATCTCCCTGCGCTACAAGACCGGGTCGAGCCGGTACTGGTGCGGCATCCAGGTCATCGACCACCGGAACCCGGTGGCGCGGTTGGAGGTCCAGGCGGGCGGGCAGTGGCGGCAGCTGCACCGCACCGACTACAACTACTTCCTCTCCGAGAACGGCGCGGGCTGCGGCGGGGCCGTCGCGGTCACCGACCTCCACGGCGAGCGCCTGGTGGTGGATCCCCTGCCGATCGAGCCGGACGTCGTCCAGGCCACGAACGTGCAGTTCGCCGCGCGCTGACCAGGGGTCACTCCACCTTCTCGAAGAAGAACTCGTGCTTGAGGAACGACGTGTCGTACTCGTGGCCGGGGTACGGCGGGATGAGTTGGGAGGCCTGGAAGAGCCGCCAGCCGTCGCGCAGGGCGTCGGTCCCGGTCGCGTACGGCGGTTGCTCGCCGTCCCCGGTGGTGGGGTTGGTGCGGCCGGTGCCGTCGTAGGACGCCCAGCCGACGACCCGGTCGTCGAGCGACGACGTGGCCAGGTACAGCACCAGCACCCGTTGCTTCACGCGGTCCTCCCCGGACGGTTGTGCACCCTGGTGGCCCAGTGCTCGATGTCGAAGGTGTCGTCGCCGGTCAGGGTCCGCCACAGCGCGATCCGGTTGTAGATCTCCAGCCGCCCGGTCGCGTGCTCGTACCAGGGGAAGGTGGTCGACAGCTCGGCCACGACGGCGGGGTCGTCGAGGTCGCGGGTGTCCCAGAGCCGGACCTGGGGCGCGGTCGGGTTGAACCTGATCTTGAACATGTACCGGCGCCGCGCGGAGTCGTTGCGCCGGCCGCCGTGCCAGATGCCGTGGTGCAGCAGCAGCACCGTGCCCGCCGGGCAGGTCAGGCGGACCTGGCCGAGCAGGTTCTGGTAGCGCCCGGTGTCGGACTCGTTGGTGAGGCGCAGGTGGCTGCCCGGCACCAGGAGCGTGCCGCCCATCTCCGGTGTGACGTCGTGCGGGTAGTACATGAGCTGCACGTCGAACGCGTCGCGCCGGGTGTCGATGATCGCGTCGCCGTGCAGGGGCTGGGCGCTGCCCTCGTTCGGCTCGCGCACGTGCACGGCGAGGTGGTCGACCGCGGGATCGGGGCCGACCAGGCTGCGCAACGCCCCGGCGACGGGCGGCAGGTCGACGAGCCGACGGGTGAACGAGCCGTCCGGGAACGCCACGTTTAGCGGGATCCCGTAGGGCACGCCCGGGATGCCGCGCTCCAGGGCCTCGACCGCCGCGGCGTTGAGGTCGTCGGGCACGACCGCGTCGAGTCGGAGGAACCCCTGTGCCGCGAAGCGCGCCATCAGCACCGAGGACAGCAGGTGGCTGGTGGTTTCCATGCATCAGACAGTAGGTGCCCGACAGTGCCGGGTAATGGGTCGTGCTCACCATTAGTGGTAATTTTTCACCATGGATCACGTGACGGTCCGGCTGGACGCGCCGCCGGTCGTGGCCAACCTGGGCGTGGCCGTGCACGGTGTGGCGAGCCGTCGCGACGAGTTCCTGCTGCCCGAGCTGTGGCAGCTGCACCTCTACGGCTACACCGCCGAGCTGACCGTCGGCGGCACGACGCACCCCATCCGACCGGGGCACGTGAGCCTGGTCCCGCCCGGCGTGCGGGTGTCGTACCGCTACCGAGGTCGGTCCGAGCACCTCTACGCGCACCTGCGCCTGCCCGGGAAGGGCCCGGCGCTGACCGTGCCGGTCATGCAGCACGCCGGGGTGGACACACCGCTGCTCGCCGGGCTGCTGCGGCACGCCATCGCGGTCGCGCCGAGGTCCGCGGCCATGGCGCAGGCGGAAGTCTGGACGGTGTTGTGGCGGGTGGCCGACCTGGCGGTGTCCGGGAAACCGCACGGCGCGGTGGCCGCGGCGGTCTCGCACGTCGAGGCGAACCTGGCGGGACCGCTCACCGTGCCCGCCGTCGCCGCCGCCGCGGGCGTCTCGCACAACCACCTGACCAGGCTGTTCCACGCCGAGATGGGGCACACCGTGGTGGCCTACATCCGACGGCGCAGGCTGGCGCGGGCCCGCCACCTCCTGCGCGAGTCGACGTTGCCCATCCCGGCAGTCGCGGCGGCGGTGGGGTTCGACGACCTCCAGGCGTTCAACAAGGCGTGCCGCCGCGAGCTCGGGGCCTCGCCGCGAGCCGTGCGCGCCGGAGCGGACGGGCACGGCACGAGCACGCCGGTCACCGACGGGTGAGCCCCGGTCGTCAGGTGACGATCCTCCACTCCTGGTTGGCGCCGCCGTTGGCGGGCCACTGGACGACTCGGGCTCCGTCCGCCGTCGAGCCGCCCTCGACGTCCACGCACAGCCCGGTGCGGACGTTGACGATGCGGTGGTGGCCGCCTCCCGCGTCGACGAGCCGCCACCACTGGTTGTCGCCGCCCGTGTCCGGCCACTGGTCGAGCTGAGCCCCTTGTCCCGACCCGGTGAGCAGGCGGCCGCTGTGCCGGGCGACGAGCCGGAACGAGCCGTCCGGGTTCGGGAGGAACTGCCACTGCTGGTTGGTGCTGCCGGTCTGGGTCCACTGGATGACCTTGGCGCCGTCGGCGGTGCTCGCGCCGGTGACGTCCAGGGCCTTGCCGCTCGCCCGGTTGACCAGCCGGTGCCAGCCGGTCGGCAGGGAGGTGGCGGGCAGGGACACGGTGACGTCCGTGCGTTGCCCGGCGGTCAGCGTGACCTGGCGGGCGTGGTTGCCCAGTGGCGAGGCGGTCACGGGCGCCGACGTCGTCACCGACGCCATCCCGGGCCGGCTGATCAGGGTCACCTGCTGGTCGACGGCGGAGGTGAGCGAGAGCGTGGCCGTACGGGCGGCGAGGTCCCAGCCGAAGGTGTGGACGTGGATCCGGCCGCGGGCCCGCACGCCGGTGATCGAGCCCTTGGCCAGTTGCGCGGGCAGCGCCGGGAGGATTTCGAGCACGCCGGGACGGGAGTAGATCAGCGCTTCGGCCAGCACGGCGGGGATCGCGTTGGCGGCGTCGGCGTTGTAGATGTCCAGGTCGGGGTTGTGCGAGGTCATCAGGGACTTGAAGACCATGTTGTTGCCGATGATCTTGCGCAGGTTGTCGTAGACCTTGCCGCCGTCCTTGAGCCGCGCGCCGGCCAGGGCCCGGTGCAGGCTGCCGTGCGCGGAGATGTTCTGGTCGCCGCGCAGTTCCAACGCGCGCACCGCCGGGCGGACCAGCTCGGGCTTCTCCTCGGGGTTGATCTCGTGCAGCGGCCACGCGCCGTAGAGGTGGTGGACGTGCCGGTGGTCGTAGCGGTCGGTCAGGGTCGGCCACGACCACTCGGCGAGCGCGCCGTCGCCGTTGATCCGGTAGGCGGGGATCCTGGCCAACAGCGCCTTCCAGCGTGCGACGCCCTGGCCCGCGCCTTGTTCGACACCGAGCGCGTCGGCGGCCGAGATGGCGGCCTGGAGGGCGTGCCTGCCGGCCATGACGTCACCGGTCGCGTTGACCGCCAGCAGGACGCCGGTGTTGCCGGGGCTGTTCTCCATCGAGAACGACGGCACGAACACGACCTTGCCGTTGGCGTCCGTGCGGGTCAGGAAGTCCTCGTAGAACAGCGCGAGCTCCATCAGCGCGGGGCCGAGCTCGTCGCGCAGGAACGCGTGGTCGCCGGTGACCTCGTAGTACTCGATCAACGGGTACAGCAGCCAGTCGGCGCCGCCGGTCCAGGTCTGGCCGGGGAAGCCCGGGTCGAAGTGCAGCATGTGCCCGTACTCGCCGTCGGTGCGGGACGGTGCGAGGAAGCCGCGGGCGCCGTAGAGGTTGCGCGCGTTGGTGCGCCAGTGCGCGAGCTGGCCGAGGACGAGGGAGAAGTACCCCCGCATGGCCTCGGTCGTGTCGAGGATGTTGCCGCCGGCGACCTGGAGGTTGACGTTCGCGTCGGTGGTGAAGTCGTCGGCCCACGCGCCGGACCACGTGCCGGTCCAGATGCCGGTCAGCCGCGGTGGCAGGATGCCGCTGGAGCTGAGGAAGAAGTACCGGCCCGAGTCGTAGAGGCGTTCGAGCAACGCGAGGTCGATGACGTCCCGGTCGCCGTTCTGGCGGGCGATCAGCTCGCTGGCGGACAGCCGCCGGTCGGCGTCGGACACGTTCAGGTCCAGCCGCGAGCGGTCGTACACCGCGGTGTGGATCGCGGTGTGCCGGGAGCTCAGCGCGGAGTAGTCGGCCCCGAGCGCCGCCAGCCGGGCGTGCAGCGGCCGGGAGTCCCAGGCGGTCGAGGTCTCGTACCGGTCCAGTGCGGTGAGCAGCAGCAGTCGGGTCGCGCCGGTCACCACGATGGCCGACCCGTTCGCGCTGACCGTGCCGCCGGTCGGGACGACCCGGGTGACGCCCTCGTAGCCGAACGCGCCCTGCCCGGTCGCGTAGGCGCCGCGCAGGTTCAGGTAGCCCGAGCCGCCGCTGACGGTGGCCAGGGTGGTGTAGCGCAGGCCGGCGGGCAGCCCTTCGAGTGCGGTGTGGACGGTGAGCGTGGCGTCCACGGTCCGCCCGGTCGCCGGCCGCAGCTCGTGGACGATCACCCGGTCGGCCCGGGAGGCGAACGCGCGGCGGGTCCAGGCGCCGTAGCCGTCGGTCCACGTGGAGGTGACCTCACCGGTGCGGAAGTCGGTCACGCGGGCGTAGTCGTTGACCGTCGTCGTGCCGGGAGTGGAGATCCGGAGCTCGTAGGCGGGGTGGTAGGTCTGCGTCCACCGCAACGACCACCCGGCCGCGAAGTCCCGGTTCGCGCCGGCGTAGTCGCCCGCGAGGGCCTTGTCCCGCGCGGCTTCCAGCCGTCCGGCGGTCACCGGCGGGGTGAGGGAGCGGGTGCCGTTCGGCAGGACCAGCCGGTGGTAGTTGAAGATCACCTTCTCCAGGGCCGGCGCGCCGTGCAGCAGTGCGCCGTACTCGCCGTTCCCGGTCACGAAGCCGTCGGTCCAGGACGTCGCGTGACCGGTGTCGTGGATGCCGCGCTCCGGCAGGGTGACGTGCGGCGGCACGGCGGCGTTCGCCCGTCCGCCAGACAGTCCGCCGGGGACGGCCGCGGCTCCGGTCGCCAACGCGGCGAGGGCGAGGAAGCCCCTCCGGTCCACTGGGCCGTCCATCACGCACGCTCCTTCGTCCGGTGAGGGGCACGGGTGGTGCCCGGCCGTCGGGCGGACGGTCGGGCAACCACCCCTCGTGGCGTGTCGGCGGCATGCCCGCCCTCGTGCGAGCGGCGGACCGACATGGGATGGATTTATAGATCGCGTGGTGGGCGCCTGTCCAGACCCGTGCGGCCGAATGGGCCAAGTGGCGGGGTTGTCGGGCTGGTCAAGGCCTTGAGTCGGCACCGGTCGCGAAGCTCGGGGTGGCGAGGTCCCTGCGAATCGATGGGATGTCTTGCCGGCCTGTCGTTGCCGTGGGCAGCCATCGATCGGGCGGCAGATAAGCATACTTATTGCTTGACGTGGGGTGGCGCTGCTGCTCTCATGGACTACCAGGCCACGCGTCCGGATCCTGCCTGTGCCACCGCAATCGACGCTGCGCTCAGGTCATGTCGCTCGTCCCGGGCACGGGCCGATGAGGCCGGGATCAGTAGTACCCATCGTGCACGGCACCCGCCCCGTCCGGATCGCCTGACGGGAACCCACCCAGCTGCCCCCAGCGCGGTGGAGGCCGGCGTGCGCGGCGAACACTCCGATCGGACCGAGCGAAAGGGCAAAGAAGGTGAAACCAGCCAAGACCGCCGCGAGAACGTTGGTAGCGATCGCGGTGTTCGTGTCCGCCGCGCTGCTGCCGACCTTCGCGGACCAGTTCCAGGCCTCGGCCGCCACCCAGGCGACGTACTACGTCGCCCCTGACGGCAATGACGCCAATCCTGGGACGATCACGGCGCCGTTCAAGACCGTGCAGCGCGCGCGGGACGTCGTCCGCACGGTCAACGCGAACATGACCGGCGACATCCTCGTGTACCTCCGCGGCGGCAACTACCAGGTGAGCAGCACCATCGACTTCACCCCCGCCGACTCGGGCACGAACGGGTTCCGGGTCGTGTACTCCGCGTACCAGAACGAGACGCCGGTGCTGAGCGGCGGCGTGCAGGTGACCGGGTGGACGCAGCACGGCGGCAACATCTGGAAGGCCCCGCTCAACCGCGGCAACAAGCTGCGGGCGCTCTACGTCAACGACAAGCGCGCCGTCATGGCCACCAAGACGATCGCGTCCCAGGGCTGCTACGGCACTTACAACGTCAACGCCGGCCAGGCCCCGTGGGCGTGGGAATCGGGCTCGCAGTGCGACGGCGCCAAGTACGGCATGGCCGACCTGCCCGCCATCTCCCGCAACCCCGACGACCTCGAGATCGAGACGGCGACCACCTGGCAGACCGCCATCGTGGGCGTCCGCCAGGTCACCACGAGCAGTGACGGCTCCGGCCGGGTCGCGCTGTTCCAGCAACCGGGCGGGGCCATCGCCCAGGGGGCGTTCAACGGCAACTTCCAGGTCGGCGGCAGCCACAAGCTCATGAACGCCTACGAGTTCCTGGACTCGCCGGGCGAGTTCTACTTCGACCGGGCCGCCCAGACGGTCTACTACTACAAGGCCGCCGCCGACAACATGGCGACGGCGACGGTGTACGCGCCGAACAACGTGGCCACCCTGCTCCGGGTCGCCGGCACGTCGACGACAAACCACGCCCGCAACATCACCTTCTCCGGCATCACGGTGCAGCACTCCGACTGGAACCTGTTCACCGTGGCCGGTTCGGCGTTCAAGCAGGCCCAGCAGGGCAACCTGGGCAACACCGCGTACGTCAAGGGCAACTTCCACGCCTACTACTACCGCAACGTCGACACCGCGCCGGGCGCCATCCAGCTGGAGAACGCCGACGGCATCCAGTTGCTCCGCAACCGGGTGCAGCACACCGGTGTCGATGCCATCACCCTGGTCAACGACGTGCAGAACACGCAGTTGATCGGGAACTTCACCAACGACGTCGGTGGGTCCGCCATCAACGTGGGCCACCCGCAGCACGTCTACATCGGCGACCACACGTCGTCCAACCGCGAGAAGTACTCCGCGCAGGTCGAAGGACTCCCGAAGAACATCGAGATCAAGAACAACTACCTGTACGACAGCGCGGTGCTGTTCAACGGGCACAGCCCGATCTCGGCGTTCTTCGTCGACACCCTGACCGTGCAGCGCAACCGGATCGAAAAGGCGCCGTGGAACGGCATCACGATGGGCTGGGGCTGGTGGAACTTCGACGGCTCATCGGGCTCCATCGCACCCAACCGCCCCACGACCACCGCGCGGAACAACACCATCAGCCACAACCACATCATCGACACGGTCCAGCGCCTCAACGACACGGCACCCATCTACACGCTGGGCAGCCAGCCGAACACCACGATCACCAACAACTACCTCCAAGGCGTCCCGTCCGGGCACAAGTACGGACTCCACCCGGACGAGGGTTCGGCGTACATCACCTTCCGCGACAACGTCCTGAGCGTGGACAAGAACGTCACGTGGATGGTCAACTCCGACGACTTCGGCCGCAAGCACGACCTGAGCATCACCCAGACCTACGGGCCGATCAACAAGGTCTCCAACAAGAACCTGCCGAACAGCACCATCCACGACATCATCGTGTCGTCGGACTACGTGTGGCCCGCGCCGGCGCACAGCATCGCGGTGAGCTCCGGCCTGGAGGACGCGTACCGGGACATCATCCCGCCGAGCCTCCTCTCCCTGCCGGACTACGTCCTGCCGGACAGCACGTACGTGGGCGCCGGCACGGCCTCGATCCCGATCCGCAGCGCAGGCGACCAGGCGAAGACCGTCTGGCTCGCGCCGCAGGGCACGACCAGCTTCGCCGTCGGCCCGACGATGACCAGGGCGGGCGGCACCGCGACGACCATCGACGTGCCGGCCACGTCCGGTGACTACCGGCTCTACGTCGTGGACGCGCAGGGCAACCGGTCGTCCGAGTCGAAGTCGCTCGCCCGGCGGCAGGGCGGCGGTCAGCAGGGCGTCACGATCGTCGGCGGCCAGTCCGGCCGGTGCGTCGACATCCCCGGGTCGGCCACGACCAACGGCGCCCAGGCCCAGCTGTGGGACTGCCACGGCGGCGCCAACCAGCGCTTCACCCACACCTCGGGCAAGCAGTTGCAGGTGGCCGGGACGAAGTGCCTGGACGCCAACAACCAGGGCACCGCCAACGGCACCACCGTGGTGATCTGGGACTGCAACGGGCAGACCAACCAGCAGTGGAACGTCAACGCCAACGGCACCATCACCGGCGTGCAGTCCGGGTTGTGCCTGGACGCCAGTGGAGCGGGCACCGCGAACGGCACCAAGCTCATCCTCTGGTCCTGCGGGACCGGCGCCAACCAGCAGTGGAGCCTGCGCGCCTGACCCGTGTCCGGTCGCCCGACCGGACACGTCGGCCGACCACGAAACGCCTTGGCCGGTCACCGATCTGCTGTCCAGATCGATGACCGGCCAAGGGCCGTGCGGTCAGGCGGGAACCTGCGACTTCTCCAGCACGGCCATGAACGCACGTGACCAGAGGGGGAGGTCCGGCCAGCCGCGGCAGGACACCATCGCTCCGTCGACGACGTCGGGCTCGTCCACGAACGTCGCGCCGGCCTGCTCCATGTCCGCCCTCAGCGGCGGGAAGGCCGCGGTCGTGCGGCCGCGCAGGAGGCCCAGGGCGGCAGGCACCTGCGGGCCGTGGCAGATCGTGCCGACGGGCAGGCCGCGGTCGAAGAAGTGGCGGACGACGCGGGCCACGTCGGGGCTCGTCCGGATGTACTCCGGCGCGCGCCCGCCCGGGATCACCAGGCCGTCGAACTCCTCGGGATCGACGTCGCCGAACGCCAGGTCCACCGGCAGCAGGTGGCCGGGCTTCTCGGTGTAGGCGTCCCAACCGGGCTCGAAGTCGTGGACCACCAGTTTGACCGCGCGCGTGGTGGGGGCGGCCACGACCGCCTCGTGCCCACCCTCGCGCAGCCGGAAGACCGGGTACATCGAGTCGAGTTCCTCGGCGGCGTCCGCCGTCAGGACCAGCACCCGAGCCATGCTCGCTCCTCGTCCCCGCCCGGAGCGCCGCCGTGTCCTCCGAGGCTTGCGGACGGCATCGGGACGCTCGGGCGGACTAGATTTCGAACCGGTTCGATCATCGAACCGGACCGTACGCGCCGGCGGTGACCGGCACAATCGCCCGGACAGGTGTCCGGCCGGTTCCGCGAGGTCGTGCCCCGGAGCAGTCCGGAGTGGACGGTCGTGCCGACGTCACACCCAGCCCCGCTCGCACGCGATCACGCCCAGCTGGAAGCGCGAGCGCACGCCCAGCAGGTTCTGCAGGCGCGTGATCCGGCGGTGCACGGTGCGGGGGCTGACCCCCAGCTCCCGCGCGATGGCCTCGTCGATCGCACCCGTGCGCATGAGCAGCAGCAGCCGTCGCGTGCCGGGCGTGGGTTCGAGGTCCACCTCGTCCACGTCCTCCACGACGGCCGACGGGGTCAGTTCCACCGGCTCAACCGCGGTCATGGCGAGCCGACCCGCGGGCGTCGGGTTCCCGCGCGGACGAGGTCGTCGATCGGCACATGGCGGATACACCTCACACGGTGGTCGGGATGCGTCCTACTCTTGGCTTCGGCGAGCGGACGGCCCGCGTCCGTCCTGCGCCTGGGGTCGGCCGCCCCCGCGACGGCCTCCAGCACACATGACAGCGGTCACCTGCCGCCGAGTCAAGGCGAAGAGCCGCGCGACGTGAAATTCGTCCGGACTCGGCCGGTTTGGTCGACGGCGGTGCCGGGGCCATGGACCACCAATCGAGGTTGCCCCGGCCCGCCCGATGAGTCATACTCATCGGCCAGTGCAGGTCAGGGCTTCGGGGTTGATGCCGGAGCCGGAGGCGCCGGTCGTTCTGGTCCGGGTCGGCCGGGTGGTGCCCGCCGATCGCCCCGTGATCGTCGCGGGCGCGCGTGCTCGACCGTCCACTCAGGATTCTTCTAGTCTTGCCCCCTGTCATGCGGCAGCGCTCCTGCGTTCGGCTCAATCCCGTCCCTGCAAGGGATTTCGCGCGGGGCGACGGACGTGCGGGCGCGCGCAGTGTCCAGCGGCGAGGCGGCGGAGTAAAGCCGCCGAATGCGCTAGTCGCGGATTCCGGGCAGGTAGGGGGATTGGCGAGTTGTGGACACGTCGTCGACCTTGACCCTCCGGAAAACGCGTCATTAGTTTGTTTAGCCGACAGACGAATCTGTGATCAGCCGTTCGGCGTGTGCATCGGGTTGGAGGCCTCAATGGTGAGCTCGTCCAGACGCGGCAGGAGACGGTGGTCGACCATCGGGGTCGTGGCGGCGTTGCTCGGGTCGCTGCTCTCCTTGGCCGCACCGGCCCAGGCGCACCCCGGCCACGGCGACGAGACGTTCAAGGCCCTCGTCTTCGCCAAGACCGCCGGCTTCCACCACCCGTCGATCGACGCGGGCGTCGCCGCGGTCCGCCGGCTCGGCGTCGAGCACGGCTTCACCGTGGACGCCACCGTCGACGCCGCCGCGTTCACCGACGCCAACCTCGCCGAGTACGAGGTCGTGGTCTTCCTCTCCACCACCGGCGACGTCCTCGACGCCACCCAGCAGGCCGCCTTCGAGCGCTACATCAAGGCGGGCGGCGGGTACGCGGGCGTGCACGCCGCTTCCGACACCGAGTACGACTGGGCCTGGTACGGCGACCTGGTGGGCGCCTACTTCTCCGGCCACCCCGCGCCGCAGGACGCGACCGTCAAGGTCACCGACCCGGCGCACCCGTCGACGGCCGGCCTGCCGCAGTCGTGGCGCCGCTTCGACGAGTGGTACAACTTCCGCGCCGACCCCTCGGCGAAGGTGCACGTGCTGGCCGAGCTGGACGAGACCAGCTACAGCGGCGGCACGATGGGGTCGAGCCACCCGATCGCCTGGTGCCAGGACTACGACGGCGGGCGCTCCTGGTACACGGGCCTGGGCCACGGCGACGAGTCCTACGCCGAACCGGCGTTCCTGGACCACCTGCTCAAGGGCATCCAGACCGCGGCGGGCGTCGTGGAGGCCGACTGCTCGGCCACCCGGACCGACGCCTTCGAGAAGGTCACCCTCGACGACACCACCGCCAACCCGATGGAACTCGCGATCGCCGACGACGGCCGCGTGTTCTACATCGACCGCAACGGCGCGGTGCGGGTCGTCCGGCGTGACGGCGCGGTCGTCACCGCGGGCACCCTGAACGTCTACACCGGACAGGAGTTCGGCCTCCTCGGCATCGCCCTGGACCCCGACTTCGCCACCAACGGCCACCTCTACCTGTACTACTCGCCCGCGGGCACTGAGGCCGTCGACCGGGTCTCCCGGTTCACGCTGCAAGGCGACGCGATCGTGCCTGGCAGCGAGAAGGTCCTGCTGACCGTCACGACCCAGCGCGAGCAGTGCTGCCACGCGGGCGGGGCGCTGGAGTTCGACAACGACGGCAACCTCTACATCACCACGGGCGACAACACCAACCCGTTCGCCTCCGACGGGTACGCGCCGCTCGACGAGCGCGCCGGCCGCTCGGCCTGGGACTCCCAGCGCTCCTCGGCCAACAGCGACAACCTCAACGGCAAGATCCTGCGCATCACCCCGCAGGCCGACGGCACCTACACCGTGCCGGCGGGCAACATGTTCCCCGCCGGCACCGCCAAGACCCGGCCCGAGATCTACGCCATGGGCTTCCGCAACCCGTTCCGCATCGGCCTGGACCCGCTGACCAACAAGCTCCAGGTCGCCGACTACGGCCCCGACGGCGGTCAGAGCGACCCCCGGCGTGGTCCGGACGGCCGCGTCGAGTGGAACGTCGTGGACCGGCCGGGCTTCTACGGCTGGCCGTACTGCGTCGGTGACAACACCCCGTACGTCGACTACGACTTCGCCACCGGCGCGTCCGGCGAGCAGTTCGACTGCGCCGCCCCGGTGAACGACTCGCCGAACAACACCGGGATCACGCAGTTGCCCGCCGCGATCGGCACGAAGATCTGGCAGGGCAAGACCAGCACGGGCAACCCGGAGATCGGTGGCAGCGGCGCGCCCATGGCGGGCGGCACCTACCGGTACGACGCCGACCTCGCCTCCGAGCGCAAGTGGCCCGCCTACTGGGACGGCAAGGCGATGTGGGGCGACTGGAACGACGGCAGGCTGTTCTCGCTCCAGCTGACCGAGGACGGCACCGGTGTGTTCGACATCAGCAGGATGCTGCCCGGCATGGCGTTCAACCGCGTGCACGCCATGCAGTTCGGCCCGGACGGCGCGCTGTACGTGATCGAGTGGGGCTCCGGTTTCGGCGGCAACAACGCCGACAGCGGCGTCTACCGCATCGACTACGTGCGCGGCGACCGGGCTCCGGTCGCGGTCGCGAAGGCGGACAAGACCTCCGGGCACGCACCGCTGACCGTGCGGTTCGACTCGGCCGGGTCGCGCGACCCCGACGGTGACGCGCTCACGTTCGCGTGGGACTTCGACGGCGACGGCGACACCGACAGCACCGAGGCCGCGCCCGGCCACACCTACACCGCGAACGGCGACTACACCGCCCGGCTCACCGTCACCGACCAGGGGGGCAGGTCCGCGGTCGCCAACGTGCGCATCGTCGTGGGCAACACGCCTCCCGTGGTCACGTTGACCGCGCCGGTCGACGGCGGCTTCATCGACTTCGGCGACCAGGTGTCCTACCGCGTCACGGTCACCGACGCCGAGGACGGCTCCGTCGACTGCCAGGACGTCGTCGTGCAGCCCGCCCTGGGCCACGACGAGCACTCCCACGGCTACGAGCAGTACCGCGGCTGCGAGGGCCTGGCGCTGATGTCCGGCGACGAGGGCCACGTGGGCGCGGACATCTTCGGCGTCCTCACGGCGAAGTACACCGACCAGGGCGGCGACGGCGCGTCCCCGCTGACCGGCGAGTCGATCCTGGTGCTGCAGCCCAAGCACAAGGAGGCCGAGTTCCACACCGCGACCGGCCGCACCGCGGACGGCGTCGGCGACGACGCGGCGGGCGTGGAGAAGGAGAGCACCACCGACACCGGCGGCGGCCAGAACATCGGGTTCATCACCGACGGCGACTGGTTCTCGCTGCGCCCGGCCACCCTGGAAGGCATCGACCAGGTGCGGTTCCGCGTGGCGTCGGGTTCCGAGGGCGGCCGGATGGAGGTCCGCGTCGGCGCGCCGGACGGCCCGCTCGCGGGCACGGCGACCTTCGCCGCCACGGGCGGCTGGCAGAACTGGACCACCGTCACCGCCGACCTCGCCGACGACGTGCCGGCCGGGTCCGAGCTGTACTTCGTCACCCGCAGGCCGCAGGGCAGCACCACGACCAGCTACCTGGTCAATGTGAACTGGCTGGAGTTCGCCGGTCGCGGCGTGACGCACAACCAGCGGCCCGCGGTCGAGGCCACGGCCACCACGACGTCGGGCACCGCGCCCCTGAAGGTCGACTTCACGGCGTCGGCCACCGACCCGGACGGCGACACCCCGATCAGCTACACGTGGGTGTTCGGCGACGGCGGCACCGCCACGGGCTCGTCGGTCAGCCACACCTACACCGCCGCGGGCAGGTTCACCGCCAAGGTCACCGCGACCGACGCGCGGGGCGCGAGCGGGACGAGGACCATCCCGATCACCGTCCGCGCGCCCGACGTCACCTGCTTCTCCGGCCGTTCCGACGACTTCCTCGGCACGACGCTCGACCGGGACCGGTGGACCACCGTGGTGCGGGAGAACCAGGACCTCGCGGTGCGCGACGGCCGGCTGGTGATCCCGACCGCCAACTCCGACATCTACGGCACCACCAACACCACGCCCAACGTCGTGCTCCAGGACCTGCCGTCCGGGCCGTTCCAGGCCACGACCAAGGTGCGCGTGCCCGTGCGGCGGGCCTACCAGCAAGCCGGCCTGGTGATCTACGGCGACGACGACAACTACGCCAAGATGGTGCTGCAGGCCCGGTCGGACACCGACGACGCGGCGAGCCGGATCTTCCAGTTCATCCGCGAGGAGGCCGGGCAGCCCAACGAGGTCGGCGAGTCGAACACCGCGGCGCTGGGCGCGGCGTTCCCCGACGAGGTCTGGGTCCGGTTCACCAGCGACGGGCAGAACCTGACCGCGTCCTACAGCGCGGACGGTCAGGCGTTCACCGACATGCCGCAGACCAAGGCGCTGGCGGGCATGGTGAACCCCAAGGTCGGCCTGCTCTCGCTCGTGGGCGGCGGCGGTGACCGCCCGGTGGTGGACGCCGAGTTCGACTGGTTCACCCTCACCCCCGACGAGACCGCGTCGGTGGCGCCGGACGACGACTTCGCGGGCTCCGCGCTGGACGGGTGCCGCTGGAACGCCGTGGTCCGACCCGACCCGAACCGCTACGGCGTGTCCGACGGCAGCCTGCGCATCGACACCAGCGACGGCGACATCTACGGCGGCTCGGCCGACGACCCGGCCAACTTCATCCTCCAGCACGCGCCCGAGGGCGACTGGGTGATCGAGACGGAGGTCGACGCGTCGGCGTTCGACGAGCGCTACCAGCAGGCCGGGCTGATCGCCTACGCGGACGACGCGAACTACGTGAAGCTCGACCACATCGCCACCAACGAGGCGGGCACGCCCGTCCAGCGCGGCGTGGAGCTGCGGACGGAGAGCGGCGACGTGGTGGGGCAGCCGCAGCCCGGCGTCGGCGGCCTCACCGGGGGCGTGTGGCACCTGCGGCTGGCCAAGTCCGGCGCCACCTACACCGGGTCCTACAGCGCGGACGGGCAGGAGTGGACGTCGCTCGAACCGGTGGTCAACGAGAACCTGGCCGGGGCGCGGATCGGCCTGTTCGCCCTCGGCGGCGGTCAGACCGCGTCCAAGCCCGCCAAGTTCGACCACTTCCGGGTGAGCACCGACCGCACGGCCCCGGTGCTGTCGGTCGTCACCGACCCGGCGTCGCCGGGCACGGGCGGGTGGTGGACGGGTCCGGTGGCCGTCACCGCCTCCGCGACCGACGACGGCAACGGGCCGGTGCGCGTCGAGTACCGGGTGGGCGAGGGCGACTGGGCGCAGTACGCGGCGCCCCTGTCGTTCGCCGACGACGGTGAGCGGGTGGTGGCGTTCCGCGCCTCCGACGCCGCGGGCAACGTCTCGGCGGAGAAGTCCGCGACCGTCAGGATCGACCGCACCGCACCGCGGCTCACCGTGAAGGCGGACAACGCGCCCGGCCCCGAGGGTTGGTGGACGCAGCGGGCCCTGGTGTCGGCGACCGCCACCGACGAGACGTCCGGCGTCGCGATGCTGGAGCACCGGCTCGACGGCGGCCCGTGGCGGCCCTACACCGGCGCCGTGTCCGTGGGCGACGGCAGGCACCGGGTCGCGGTGCGGGCGACCGACGCGGCGGGCAACACCTCCGCCGAGCAGGCGATCGACGTGAAGGTGGACACCGCGCCGCCGGTCACGTCGGCCAAGCGCGGCTCGTCCGCCTCCCGGGTCCGGCTCACCGCCTCCGACGCCACCTCCGGCGTGGCCCGCACCGAGTACCGGATCTCCGGCGGCGCGTGGCAGGTCCACCGGGGCGGTGAGATCAAGATCAGGCCGAACGGCCGGGAGTACCTGGAGTACCGGTCGATCGACGTGGCGGGCAACGTCGAGGCCACCGGCCGGTACACACCCCGGCCGGGTCGCGACGACGACTCCCTGCCGCACCTCTAGCGGGCCGGGCGGGGCCCACCGGCATGGGCCCGCCCGACCGATCCCGCCGGCGGGGTCAGCTCCACCGACCCCGCCGGCGGACCACCACTCCACCGACGCCGCCGGCGGTCACCAACCCACCGACCCACCAACCCGCCACCCGGCCGACCCGCTGGTCAACCCACCGGCGTGCCACCACCCCGCCTACCCCCAGCGGGCCGCCACCCACCGAGGCACAACCCGGCCGACCCCGGCGGTGATCACCACCTCACCGGCACCGCCGGGCCACCACCCACGTCCACCCCGGCCGACGCCCACGTCCACCCGGCCGACCTCGAGGAGCGCCATGAAGGACAGGCCGACTCGCCTGCGTGCGGGCAGCTCGGCCGCGGACCAGGTCACGGTCCGCCGGCACAACCTCTCCGTCGTCCTGTCGCACCTGCGCGACCACGGGCCCCGGTCGCGGGCCCGGCTCGCGGGGGAGACGGGGCTGAACAAGGCCACCGTGTCCAGCCTGGTGGCCGAGCTCGTGGAACGCGGACTGGTGGGGGAGGGGGAGACCGAGCGGGCCACCGTCGGGCGGCCCGGCCAGATCATCCGGCTCGACGGCGAGCACGTCGTCGCGGTGGGGGCCGAGGTCAACGTCGGCTACCTGTCGGTGCTCGTGCTCAACCTGCGCGGTCAGGTCGTGGCACGCCGGCGGATCGCGCTGGACACCGCCGCGCTGGAACCGGCGTTCGTGCTGGCCCGGCTGGGGCGGCTGCTGGACGCCGCGCTGGTCGGCGTCGCGGCCCGCCCGGTGGGCGTCGCCATCGCCGTGCCCGGCCTGGTCGAGGCCGACACCGGCGTGGTGCGCGCCGCGCCCAACCTGGGGTGGACCGACGTGCCGGTGGTCGCCGAGATCAGCAGGTTGCTCGGCGAGCCGCCGTACCCCGTGCTGCTGGACAACGAGGCGAACCTCGCGGCGCTGGCCGAGGTGGAGGCGCAGGGCCTGGACCGCGACGGCGACCTCATCCTGGTCACCGGCGCGACCGGCGTCGGCGGCGGCGTCGTGGTGGGCGGGCGACTGCTGCGCGGCGCGCACGGCTTCGCGGGCGAGGTCGGGCACATGAGGGTCCGCGCGGACGGACCGCCGTGCGCGTGCGGCCACCGGGGCTGCTGGGAAGCCGCCGTCGGCCTCAACGCCCTGCTCGCCGCCGTCGCCGAGCGCGAACCGGTCCACGAACCCGAGCACGACCCGCTGCCGGACCTGGAACGCAGGCTCGCCGAGATCGGCGACCGGGCCGCGGCGGGCGACGCGCGGGTGCTGGCCGCCATCGCCGACATCGACCGGTGGCTCACCATCGGCGCGAGCATCCTGGTCAACGTCTTCAACCCGCACCTGCTCGTCCTCGGCGGCTACTTCGCCGCGCTGCGGCCGTGGATCGCCGGTTCGCTGCGCGAGGAGCTGCGCGGCCACGTCTTCGCCCGGGACGTCGGCGGCACGCGGGTGGCGTTCTCGCCGCTGGGCTTCACCGGCTCCGTGCGCGGCGGTGCGTCGCAGATCCTCGACCGCGTCTTCCGCGACCCCGTGCTCGTCGAGCCGGTCGACAAGCCCCTGGCACAGGAGGAAACCGTATGACGACCACGACGGCCCCGCTGCTGTCCGTCCGGGGCGTGGTGAAGCGCTTCCCCGGTGTGACGGCCCTGGGCGGCGTCGACTTCGACGTGCGCGCCGGCGAGGTGCACTGCCTGCTCGGCCAGAACGGCGCCGGCAAGTCGACGCTGATCAAGGTGCTGGCCGGCGCGCACCGCCCGGACGAGGGCGAGATCCGGTGGCGGGACGAGGTCGTGTCGTTCGACAACCCGACCGCCGCGATGCGCAGCGGCGTGGCGGCCATCTACCAGGAGCTGGACCTGGTGGCCGGGCTGTCCGTCGCCGACAACGTCTTCCTCGGCCACGAGCTGTCCACGGCCGGCTTCACCCGCCGCGCCGAGGCACACCGCCGCACCCGGGCCCTGCTCGAGCGGCTCGGCCACCCGGACATCCCGCCGGACCGCGACGTCGGCCGGCTGTCGGCGGCGAACCAGCAGATCGTGAGCATGGCGCGCGCCCTGTCCCGCGACGGGCAGCTGCTGATCATGGACGAGCCGTCGGCGGTGCTGGACCAGGACGAGGTGCGCACCCTGTTCCGGGTCATCCGGGAGTTGACCGCCCAAGGCGTGGCGATCGTCTACATCTCGCACCGGATGGAGGAGATCCGCGAGATCGGCGACCGGGTCACCGTGCTGAAGGACGGCCGCACGGTCGCCACCGGCCTGCCCGCCGCGCAGACCCGCACCGCCGACCTGATCCGGCTCATGACCGGGCGTGACGTGGAGTACGCCTTCCCGCCGCGCGAACCGGTCGACCCGGCCGCGCCCGAGGTGCTGGTGGTGCGCGGACTGGCCGCCGGGCAGCGGTTCGCCGGGGTGGACCTCACCGTCCGCGCGGGCGAGGTGGTCGGGCTCGCCGGTCTCGTCGGGTCGGGTCGGTCGGAGATCCTGGAAGCCGTCTACGGCGCGCGCAAACCGACGGCGGGCACCGTCGAGGTGGACGGCCGGCGGCTGCGGCGGGGGAGCGTAGGCGCGGCCGTGCGCGCCGGGGTCGGGCTGTGCCCGGAGGAGCGCAAGAGCCAGGGGCTGCTGCTGGACCAGGCCGTGTACCGCAACGTCACGGTGTCCACCTTGTCGGCGTTCGCCCGGTTCGGCTTCCTCGACAACGGCGCCGAGCGCGCGCGCACGCAGGAGTTGACCACGGCGCTGGACGTCCGCCCGCCGGGCGTGGAACGGGCGGTGCGCACGCTGTCGGGAGGCAACCAGCAGAAGGTCGTGCTGGCGCGGTGGCTGCTCCGCGAGTGCCGCGTGCTGCTGCTCGACGAGCCGACCCGGGGCGTGGACGTCGGGGCGCGCAGCGAGATCTACGAGCTGATCCGCGACCTGGCCGGCCGCGGCGTCGCCGTGGTCGTCGTGTCCAGCGAGGTGGAGGAGGTCCTCGGCCTCGCCGACCGGGTGCTGGTCGTGCGCGAAGGCCGGGTGGTCCACGAAGGGCCGGCCGCCGAGATCGACGAATCCCGGGTCCTCGACCTGGTCATGGAAGGAACCGCCGCATGAGCAAGAACGCCGCCGCCACCACCGCGGCCGACCCGCCGACGACGGAGCACGCGAAGCGCGGCGTCACCGCGCTGCTCGGGTCCGCCGCCGGCCGCAACACCGGTCTCGTCGTCGCCCTGGTCCTGCTGTGCCTGGTCGGTGTGGCCACTGCGGGCGACCGGTTCGCCGACGTCGACAACGTGCTCACCATCCTGCGCCTGGCCTCGGTCATCGGCGTGGTCAGCGTCGGCATGACGTTCGTGATCACCGGTGGCGGGATCGACCTGTCCGTCGGCGCGATCGTGGCGCTGTCCTCGGTCTGGGCCACGACGCTCGCCACCCAGGCCATGGCCAACGACACCCACTGGCTGGTCGTCGTGTTCGCCGCGCTCGCCGTGGGCGCCGGCTGCGGCGTGGTCAACGGCCTGCTGATCGCCTACGGCCGGATCGTGGCGTTCATCGCGACGCTGGCCATGCTCGCCGCCGCCCGCGGCTTGGCCGAGATCATCTCCAACCGCAAGACCCAGATCGTGGACGTGCCGGGCTTCTCCGCGTTCTTCGACGCCTCGGTGCTCGGCGTGCCCGTGCTGGTGGTGATCTTCGCGCTGGTGGCCGTCGTGGGGTGGGTGGTGCTCAACCGCACCACGTTCGGGCGGCGGACGTTCGCCGTCGGCGGCAACCCGGAGGCCGCCCGGTTGGCCGGGATCGACGTGCGGCGGCACACCGTGCTGCTCTACACGTTGCTGGGCGTGTGCTGCGGGATCGCCGCGGTCATGCTCGTCGCCCGCACCACGACCGGCAGCTCCACCCACGGCGGCCTCTACGAGCTGGACGCCATCGCCGCGGTCGTCATCGGCGGCACGCTGTTGTCCGGTGGTCGCGGCACGATCGCGGGCACCGTGTTCGGCGTGCTGATCTTCACCACGCTGTCGAACGTGTTCACCCTCAACAACCTCTCCATCTCCGCGCAGGCCGTCGCGAAGGGCGCGATCATCGTGGTCGCCGTCCTGCTCCAGCAGCGGTTGGCCCGTCGCAGCGGTGCTTGACCCCGACCCCGCCGCCATTTCGAGGAGCATTCCCATGTCACGCAAGGCAACAACCCGTCTCATCGCCGCGCTCTCGGTCGGTCTCGCGCTCACCGCCTGCACGGGCAACACCCCCGAACCCCAGGCCGGCAGCGGCAACCAGGGCGGCGCCAAGGTCGCCAACGACGAGCCCGGCGAGAAGGTCGTCATCGGCTTCTCCGCGCCCGCCGCCGACCACGGCTGGATGGCCGCGATCACCAACGCCGCCAAGGCGGAGGCGGAGAAGTACTCCGACGTGGAGCTGAAGGTGGTGGAGGGCACCAACGACGTCAACCTCCAGATCAGCCAGGTCGAGACGTTCATCAACGACAAGGTGGACGCGATCGTGCTGCTGCCGTTCGACGGCGCGGCGCTGACGCCGGTGGCGCTCAAGGCGATGAAGGCCGGCATCACGGTGATCAACGTCGACCGCGAGTTCGGCAGCCCGTTCGCGGCGCGCTCGACCGTGCTGGGCGACAACTACGGCATGGGCGTGTCGGCGGGCACCTACATCTGCGAGGAGCTCAAGGGCAAGTCCGGCGCGGTCGTCGCCGAGATCGCCGGCATCGACTCCCTCCCGCTGACCCAGGACCGCAGCAAGGGCTTCGCCGACGCCCTGGGCGACTGCGGGTTGAAGGTGGCCAACCGGGTCGCGGCCGAGTTCACCGTGGAGAGCGGGGAACGGGCCGCGGCGAACCTGCTCCAGGCCGCGCCGCGCATCGACGCGATCTGGAACCACGACGACGACCAGGGCGTCGGCGTCACCGCGGCGATCAAGAACTCCGGCCGCGACGAGTTCTTCCTGGTCGGCGGCGCGGGCTCGGCCAACGTCATGCGGGAGATCAAGGCGGGCAACGGCCTGCACAAGGCCACCGTGGTCTACCCCTCCACGCAGGGCGCGGACGGCATCCGGCTGGCCCGGCTGGCGGTGCAGGGCAAGAGCCTCGGAGACTTGGTCGAGGTCGAGGTGCCGCGCCAGGTCGAGCTGTTCGCCCCGGTCGTCACCAAGGACAACGTCGACCGCTACCTGCCCACCGCCTTCGAGTCCTAGGAGATCACCGCTGTGACGACAGCGACGTTGGGTATCGCGATGATCGGCCACGCCTTCATGGGTGCCGCGCACTCGCAGGCGTGGCGCGTCGCGCCGCGCTTCTTCGACCTGCCGCTGCACCCGGCCATGGCCGTGGTCTGCGGCCGGGACCGGGACCGCACCGAGGCCGCCGCCCGGCGACTGGGCTGGGCGGAGGCCGTGACCGACTGGCGGGCCGTGCTGGACCGGGACGACGTGCGGGTGGTGGACATCTGCACGCCCGGTGACACGCACGCGGAGATCGCCATCGCGGCGCTGGAGGCGGGCAAGCACGTGCTGTGCGAGAAACCGCTCGCCAACACCGTCGCCGAAGCCGAGGCGATGGCGGCCGCGGCGGCCGTCGCCGCCGAGGCGGGCGTGCGCGCCATGGTCGGGTTCACCTACCGGCGCGTGCCCGCGCTGTCCCTCGCCCGCGACCTCGTGGCACAGGGGCGGCTGGGACGCGTGCACCACGTGCGGGCCCAGTACCTCCAGGACTGGATCGTGGACCCGGCCGCGCCGCTGTCGTGGCGGTTGCAGAAGGAGAAGGCGGGATCGGGCGCGTTGGGCGACATCGGCGCGCACATCGTCGACGCCACCCAGTTCATCCTCGGCGACACGATCCGCGAGGTGTCCGGGACGTTGGAGACGTTCGTGTCCGAGCGGCCCCTGGCCGCCGAGCACTCCGGGCTGTCGGGCACCGCTTCGTCGGCCGGGACGGGGCCGGTCACCGTGGACGACGCGGCGCTGTTCCTGGCCCGGTTCACCGGTGGCGCGCTCGGCTCGTTCGAGGCCACCCGGTTCGCCAACGGCCGCAAGAACGCCATCCGCATCGAGGTCAACGGCTCCGCCGGCAGCCTGGCGTTCGACTTCGAGGACATGAACGTCCTGCACTACTACGACGGGACCGACGACGCCGCCACCGCGGGCTTCCGGCGCATCGTCGTCACCGAACCCCAACACCCCTACGTCGACGCCTGGTGGCCGGCGGGCCACGGCCTGGGCTACGAGCACGCGTTCACCCACCAGGCCGTCGACTTCGTCCGCGCCGTGGCCGCCGGGACCGACCCCGCCCCGTCGTTCGCCGACGGGCTGCGGTTGCAGCGCGTCCTGGCCGCCGTCGAGGCGAGCGCGGCGTCCCGCACCTGGCGAGACGTCTGAGAGGAGAACGAGAGATGGCGCGTCCGATCACGTTGTTCACCGGCCAGTGGGCCGACCTGCCGTTCGAGGAGGTCGCCCGGCTGGCCGCCGAGTGGGGCTACGACGGCCTGGAGATCGCCTGCTGGGGCGACCACCTCGACCCCTGGCGCGCGGCCGAGGACGACGACTACGTGCGCGATCGGCTCGACGTGCTGGCCAAGCACGACCTGAAGGTGTGGACGATCTCCAACCACCTCACCGGCCAGGCCGTGTGCGACGACCCGATCGACGAGCGCCACCGGGGCATCCTGTCACCCCGCATCTGGGGCGACGGCGACCCCGAGGGCGTGCGGCAGCGCGCGGCCGAGGAGATGAAGGCGACCGCGCGGGCCGCCGCGAAGCTCGGTGCGGGCACCGTCGTCGGGTTCACCGGCTCCTCGATCTGGAAGACCGTCGCGATGTTCCCGCCCGTGCCGCCGTCGATGATCGACGCCGGCTACCAGGACTTCGCCGACCGCTGGAACCCGATCCTCGACGTGTTCGACGAGGTCGGCGTCCGCTTCGCGCACGAGGTGCACCCCTCCGAGATCGCCTACGACTACTGGACCACCGTGCGCACCCTGGAGGCGATCGGGCACCGGCCCGCGTTCGGCCTCAACTGGGACCCGTCGCACTTCGTCTGGCAGGACCTCGACCCGGTGAGCTTCCTGTGGGACTTCCGCGACCGCATCTACCACGTCGACTGCAAGGACGCCCGCCGCCAGGTCGGCGACGGGCGCAACGGGCGCCTCGGCTCCCACCTGCCCTGGGCCGACCCCCGACGCGGCTGGGACTTCGTCTCCACCGGCCGCGGCGACGTGCCGTGGGAGCGGTCGTTCCGGATGCTCAACACCATCGGCTACGACGGCCCGGTCAGCGTCGAGTGGGAGGACGCCGGCATGGACCGGCTCGTCGGCGCGCCCGAAGCCCTGGAGTTCGTGCGGCGCAACGCGTTCGAAGCGCCGTCGGCCTCCTTCGACGCCGCCTTCTCCACGGGCGGCTGAACGGGTGCGGTGACCGTCGAGGCTCGCGGTGGGGCCGCCGCGCCGGGCCGCCCCCGCGGGGGTCAGCGCCGCCCCGGCGGGCGCGCGGCCGCGGCGGCGGCGGGCGCCCCGCGCGCCGTCGACCCGGGCCTCCAGGCCCGCCATCCGCCACCCCAGCGCGTCCAGCCGGCCCG
>NZ_JBEOVG010000071.1:0-48730 GCF_040295345.1 Actinosynnema sp. NPDC002837 | reverse complement strand
CGGCAGGCCTGGCGGGACGCTTTTCCCCGCCGGGCCTGCCGGCTTTGGCCTGCCTGGAGTGCCCGTAAGGGCCCCATGTCAAATCGAGCCGGACCGAACCCGGGCCGCTCCGTCAAATCGAGCCTGACCCGAGCCGCCTGAACCCACCGAGCCGCCCGAACCCACCGAACCGCCGGTCAGCCGCTGAGTTCCCGGTCCAGGATGTCGAACAGCTCATCGGCCGTGGCGTCCTCGAGGCTCGCGGGAGCCTCCTCCACTGGCGGGGCCAGTTCGTCACGCAGGTGCCTGGCCAAGGCGATCGGCGTCGGCTGGTCGAAGATCAGGGTCGGCGGCAGGCGGTGGCCGGTGGCCTCGGCCAGCCGGTTGCGCAGCTCCAACGCGGTGAGCGAGTCGAAACCGAGGTCGAGGAAGCCGCTCGCGGCGGCGACCGCGGCGGTCCGCTCGTGCCCCAGCACGGCGGCCGCGTGCGTGCGAACGAGGTCGAGCAGCACCCGTTCCCGCTCGACGTCGGTCAGCCCGGCCAGTTTCGCGACCAGCGCCGCACCACCGACCGCGACCGGCTCGCGGCGGGCCGGACGACGTGCCAGGTCGCGCAGCACCGCGGGCACCTCGTCGGTGCGGCGGCGCAACGCCGAGACGTCCACCGCCAACGCCACGGACCTCGCCCGGTCCGCGCCCACCGACGCGTCCAGCAGCGCGAGCCCTTCCTCCACCGGCAACGGCGGCAGGCCTTGCCGTCGCATCCGCTCCAGGTCCGCCTCGGCCAGGTCACCGCTCAGCCCGGTGTCCACGGCCCACAGTCCGAAAGCGACGGACGTGGCGGGCAACCCGGCCGCCCGGCGGTGCTCGGCGAGGGCGTCCAGGAACACGTTGGACGCCGCGTACCCCGCCTGTCCGGACGCCAGCACGAGACCACCGGCGGACGAGAACAGCACGAACGCCGCCACGTCACCCGCCAGCTCGTGCAGGTGCCACGCCGCGTCGGCCTTGGCCCGCAACGTGCGGTCCACCTGCTCGTCCGTGATCGCACCCACCAAAGCGTTCTCGGCAACACCCGCGGCGTGCACGACGGCGGCAGGCGGGTGGTCGGTCAGCAACGCCGCCAACGCGGCCCGGTCCGACACGTCGCACGCCTCGATCGACACCTCGGCGCCCAGCCGGACGAGGTCGGCCCGCAACGCCTCCGCACCCGGCGCCGCCGCACCCCGCCTGCTGGTCAGCAACAGCCGCCGCACGCCGTGCTCGGCCACCAAGTACCGGGCGACGAGCGCGCCCAGGCCACCGGTGCCACCGGTGATCAGCACGGTGCCGTCCACGGGCCACCGCACGGCCGAACCGGTCGTCTGGACGAGGCGGGGCACCAGGACGTCGTCGCCCCGCAAGGCGATCTCCGGCTCACCGGTCGCCACGGCCGCCGCGAGCGGCGCGTCGGCACGGTCGACGTCCACCACCGTGAACCGGCCGGGGTGCTCGGCCTGCGCGGCGCGCACCACGCCCCACACCGGAGCCTGGCGCACGTCCACCGACGCGCCCTCGGCCGTCGCGACCGCACCGCGGGTCACCACCACCAGCCTGCCCGGACGGTCGTCCGCGACCCAGGACCGGATGGCGGCGAGCACGTCGCCCACGGCCACGCGCACGGCGTCGGGCACGGCCACCGCGTCCGGCACCACGCACTCGTGCACCGCGAAGGGCTCGCCGACCTCGCCAGGAAGCGTGCTCCGCCACTCGACGCCGAACAGCGAGCCGCCGAACTCCCGCGCCGCCGGCCGGGACAGCAGGGCGGCCACCGACAGCACCGGCCGGCCCGCCGCGTCGGCCGCGTCCACCGCCACCAGGTCGTCGGCCTGCCGCCGCAACCGGACGCGCAGCTCGGTGGCCCCGTGGACGTGCGGCGTCACGCCGGTCCACGTGAACGGCAGGAGCGTGTCGCCGGTGTCGCGCAGCACGTCGGCGTGCAGGGCCGCGTCGAGCAGGGCGGGGTGCACCACGAACCCGGCGCCGCGCTGGGCCTGCTCCGGCAGCGCCACGTCGACGAACACCTCGTCGCCGAGCCGCCACGCGGCCCGCAGGCCCTGGAACGCCGGGCCGTAGTCGTACCCGCGCTCGGCCATCCGCTCGTACGCGTCGGCCACCTCGACCGGGGTGGCGCCGGCGGGCGGCCACTCGGCGGGCGGTTCCCAGGCGGACCGGGCGTCGGCGGCGGTGAGCACGCCGTCCGCGTGCGAGGTCCACGACGCGTCGGCGTCACCGGCGGGACGCGAGTACACGCGGACGCGGCGGTGGCCGTCCTCGTGCGGCGGGTCCACGACCACCTGGAGCGCGAACGTGCCGGTGAGCACGAGCGGCGCGGTCAGGACCAGTTCCTCCAGCGCGTCGCACCCGACGTGGCCGCCCGCGCTCAGCGCCAGCTCCACGAACGCCGTGCCGGGCAGCAGCACGCGGCCGTTGATGGCGTGGTCGGCGAGCCACTGGTGGCCGCGCGGGTCGAGGCGACCGGTCAGCACGACGCCGTCGTCGGCCAAGGGCACGACGGCCGACAGCAACGGGTGCCCGGCGCTGAGCTGCCCGTGCGCCCGCGCGTCGGAGTCCTGCCCGACCTCGGCCTGCGACCAGAAGCGGCGGCGCTGGAAGGCGTAGGTGGGCAGCGGGACGCGGCGGGCGCCGCTGTCGGCGAAGAACGCGGCCCAGTCGGGGGCGGCGCCGCGGGCGACGGCGGCGGCCAACGCGGCGAGCACACCGCGCGGCCCGTCGTGGCCCCGGCGCGCGGCGGCCCGGAACACCACCTCGGGGTCCGACAGGGACTCCTCCCCCAGCGCGGACAGGACCGTGTCCGGGCCGAGTTCCACGAACGTCCGCACGCCGTCGGCGGCCATCGCGCGCACCGCGTCGTCGAAGCGCACGGCGTCGCGCACGTGCCGGACCCAGTGCTCCGGCGAGCACAGCACGTCCGCGCCCGCTTTCTCACCGGTGGTCATCGACACCACCGGCAACGTCGGCGGGTGGTAGGTCAGGCCGGCCGCGACCTCCCGGAACCGGGCGAGCACCGGCGCCATCAACGGCGAGTGGAACGCGTGCGAGACCCGCAGGCGCTTGGCCCGGGGGAACCGGGAGGCCAGCTCCAGCACGGCGGCCTCGACGCCGGAGAGCACCACCGCGTCGGGACCGTTGACCGCGGCGATGTCCACCTCGTCGGTCAGCAGCGGGCGCACGTCGTGCTCGCTCGCCCGCACCGCGACCATCGCGCCGCCCTCGGGCAGTTCCCGCATGAGCCGGCCGCGTGCGGCGACCAGAGTGGACGCGTCCTCAAGGGACAGCACACCGGCGACGTGCGCGGCGGCCAGCTCGCCGATCGAGTGGCCGGCGACCGCGCTCGGCCGCACGCCCCACGACTCGACCAGCCGGTACAGCGCGACCTCGAACGCGAACAGCGCGGGCTGCGCGAAGTCCGTGCGGTCCAGCAGCGCGGCGTCCTCGCCCCACACCACCTCGCGCAGGGGTCGGTCCAGGTGCGGGTCGAGCGCGGCGAGCACCGCGTCGAACGCGGCGGCGAACGCCGGGAACGCCGCGTGCAGGTCACGGCCCATGCCGAGCCGCTGCGCGCCCTGGCCGGTGAACAGCACCGCCGGGGCGCGGTGGCGGCCGCTGTCCACGACGGCGTCCGGGTGGGGTTGCCCGGCCACGACCGCGGCCAGCGCCGTGCGGGCCTCGTCGAGGTCCGCGGCGAGCACCACCGCGCGGTGGTCGAACGACGTGCGCGTCGTCGCCTGGGAGAACGCCAGGTCGACCACGCGGGCGGACGGCCGGGCGTCGATCCGGGACAGCAGGGCGGCGGCCTGCCCGCGCAGCGCTTCCGGCGTCTTCGCGGACACGACCAGCGGCCACACCGCGCGCGGCGGCTCCACGGCGACGTCGGCGACGTCGGCGACGTCCTCGGCGGGCGCCTGCTCCAGGATCACGTGCGCGTTGGTGCCGCTCATGCCGAACGACGACACGCCGGCCCGGCGCGTGCCACCGTGCTCGGGCCACGGCCGCGCCTCGGTCAGCAGCTCGACGGCGCCCGCGGACCAGTCCACGTGCGGCGTCGGCTCGTCGACGTGCAGCGTGCGCGGCAGGACGCCGTGCCGCATCGCCTGGACCACCTTGATCACGCCGCCGACGCCCGCGGCGGCCTGGGTGTGCCCCAGGTTCGACTTGATCGAGCCGAGCCACAGGGGCGCGCGGTCGGCGGGCCGGTCCCGGCCGTAGGTGGCCAGCAGCGCCTGCGCCTCGATCGGGTCGCCCAGCACGGTCCCGGTGCCGTGCGCCTCGACCACGTCCACGTCGGCCAGGGCAAGGCCGGCCGCCGCGACCGCCTGCTTGATCACCCGCTGCTGCGCCGGGCCGTTCGGCGTGGTCAGCCCGCTGGACGCGCCGTCGGAGTTGACCGCGCTGCCGCGCACCACCGCGAGCACCTGGTGGCCGTTGCGCCGCGCGTCGGACAGCCGCTCCAGCAGCAGCACGCCGACGCCCTCCGAGCAGCCGGTGCCGTCGGCGGCGGAGGAGAACGACTTGCACCGACCGTCGCGGGCCAGGCCGCGCTGGACGTTGAAGTAGACGAACATGTCCGGGGTCGCCATCACCGTGACCCCGCCGGCGAGCGCGAGCCCGCACTCCCCCGACCGCAGCGCCTGCACCGCCGAGTGCAGCGCCACCAGGGACGAGGAGCAGGCGGTGTCGACCGTGACGGCGGGGCCCTCGAGCCCGAGCGAGAACGCGACCCGCCCGGTGACCAGGCTGCCGTCGCTCGTGCCGAACCCGTAGTCGTGGTACATCACGCCGGCGAACACGCCCGTGCGGCTGCCCCGCAGGGAGCGCGGGTCGATGCCCGCGCTCTCGATCGCCTCCCACGACGTCTCCAGCAGCAGCCGCTGCTGCGGGTCCATGCCGATCGCCTCGCGCGGGCTGATGCCGAAGAAGTCCGCGTCGAAGTCGGCGGCGTCGTGCAGGAACCCGCCCTCCCGCGCGATGCTGCGGCCCGGTGCGCCCGGCTCCGGGTCGTACAGGCCGTCCAGGTCCCACCCGCGGTCGGTGGGGAACCCGGTCACCCCGTCCCGGCCCTCGTCGACCAGGCGCCACAGCTCGTCCGGGGACGTCACGCCGCCCGGGTAGCGGCACGCCATGCCGACCACGGCGATCGGCTCGGTGGCCGCGGCCGTGAGCCGCGCGTTCTGCTGTCGCAGGCGCTCGCTGTCCAGCATGGACTTGCGCAACGCCTCGACGATCCGCTCAACCGATGTGTCCACTGAGGACAGCCTCACTCTCAGTCGTCGTCGCTCGCGGCGAGCGCGGCGCGCACCAGGTCGTCCACGTCCAGGTTCTTGATCAAATCGCTCTGGTCGGTCGGCCCGTCCGACGCGGCTAGGCCGTCCGCAGCGGGTGGCGCGTCCGGCGTCCCGGCCAGCGCGAGGATCACGTCGAGCAGACCCGCGGCGCGCAGCGCGTCGACCGGGACCGACGTGAGGGCACGGCGGACCGCGTCGTCGTCGGGCGCCGCCGGTGCGGGCGCCGCCGGGACGGGCGCCGCCGGGACGGGCGCGGCAACCAGAACCGGCACGGCCGTCGGCGCGGGCGTCACGGCCGGGATCAGGTCCGACACCTCTTCGAACAGGTAACCGGCCAGCGCGCTCGGGTTCGGGTAGTCGAACATGAGCGTGGCGGGCAACCGCATGCCGGTCGCGGTCTGGAGCCGGTTGCGCAGTTCGATGGCGGCCAGGGAGTCCAGGCCCATCTCGGTGAAGCCCCGGTCGACGTCGATCGCCTCCGGCTCGTCGTGCCGGACGGCCGCGACGTGCGTGCGGACGAGGTCGAGCAACACACGCTCGCGTTCGTCGTCGGGCAGGCCGGCCAACCGCTGTTCCAGCGACACGGGGGCGGGCTTGGCGGCCGGTGCGGCCGTGCGGTCCGCCGCCGCGACCCGGGTCGGGGTCGTGCGCCTGGCGACCTCGCGCAGCATCGCCGGGACCGGGGCGGACGACGCGGCCAGCGCCGCCGCGTCGACGCGCAGGGGCACGAGCACCGGCTGGTCCAGCGCCACGGCCTCGTCGAACAGCACGAGCCCCTCGGCCGACGACATCGGCGGCAGGCCGAGCGCCGCCAGCCGCTGCTCCTCCGCGCCCGCGTCCACGGCGCCGCCGCCCAGGCCGGTCACCGTGGTCCACAGGCCGAACGCGAGCGCGGTGGCCGGCAGCCCTTCGGCGCGCCGGCGCTGCGCGAGCGCGTCCACGAACCGGTTCGCCGCGGCGTAGTTCGCCTGACCCGTGCCCAGCACCAGCCCGGACACCGACGAGAACAGCACGAACGCGGTCAGGTCGGCGTCACGGGTCAGCTCGTGCAGGTGCCAGCCGCCGTCGACCTTGGGTCGCAGCACCCGGTCCAGCCGGTCCGCGTCCAGCGAGCCGACCAACGCGTTGTCCATGACACCCGCCGCGTGCACGACACCGCGCAACGGGTGCTCGGCGGGCACGGCGGCCAGCAGGTCGGCCAGCCCCGCGCGGTCGGCCACGTCGCACGCGGCCACCTCGACCCGGGCGCCCAGCTCCGCCAGTTCGGCGACCAGCGCCGCCGCGGCGGGCGCGGTCGCGCCGCGGCGGCTGGTGAGCAGCAGGTGCCGGACACCGTGCACGGACACCAGGTGGCGGGCCACCAGCGCGCCGAGGCCGCTCGTGCCGCCGGTCACCAGCACGGTGCCGTCGGCGTCCCACGGCGCCGACCGCTCCGGGTCGGACGTGGACACCTCGGCGAGCCGCGGCACGCGCACGTCGCTGCCGCGCACGGAGAGCTCCGGCTCGTCCAGCGCGACCAGCGCCGGGCTGATCCGCCCGTCGAGCACGTCGACCAGCACGAACCGGCCGGGGTGCTCCTGCTGCGCCGCGCGCACCAGGCCGTGCACGGCGGCCTGCGCCGGGTCCACGTCGTCGGTGTCGACCCCGCCGCGCGTGACGACCACCAGCCGCGACCGGTCGAACCGCTCGTCGGCGAGCCAGCGCTGGAGCAGGTCCACCACGTCGGACAGCACGCGTCGCGCGGAACCGGGCACGTCGCCGTCACCGGCCGGGCACCCGAACCACACGACCTCGGGCCCGGTCGCGGCGAGCGCGTCCAGGTCGTCGAACGCGGGCACGCCCGGCAGGTCCACGTCACCGAGCACCGCCCACCGACCGGCCGGCGCGTCACCCGCCGCGCCGAGCGGCAGCGAGACCCAGCCGAGCCGGAACATCGACTCGCGCGGCCGGGTGCCGGTGGAGGCGGCGGCGGCAGCGGCGACGCGATCCGGCGTCACCGCGCGGACCACCAGGGACCGCACGGTCGCCACCGGGTTGCCGGTGGTGTCGGCCAGTTCCAGGCGCACGGCGTCCGAGCCGACGCCCGCGTCGGAGTCGACCCAGTTGATCCGCACCCGCAGGTGCGCGATGCCCCCGGTGTGCACGGTGACGCCGGTCCACGCGAACGGCAGCTGCGACGCGCCGACGTCCTGCGGCTTGCGCCCGCCCAGGAAGTCGGTGGCGCTCAGCGCGGCGTCGAGCAGCGAGGGGTGCAGCCGGAACCGGGCGGCCTCGGTGCGCGCGTCCTCGGGGAGCGCGACCTCGGCGAAGATCTCCCGGTCGCGCCGCCAGACCCGCTTGAGCCCGCGGAACATCGGCCCGTAGTGGTAGCCCTGGCTGGTGAGGTAGTCGTAGACGTCGGAGATGTCGACGACCTCGGCGCCGGTGGGCGGCCACTCGCGGTGGCCGACGTCGAACTCCTCGGGGGTCGGGTGCTCCTGCGTGAGTCCGGCCAGCACCCCGGAGGCGTGACGGGTCCAGCGCACGTGCGGCGGCGCGTCCTCGACCCGCGAGTACACCGCGAACGACCGGCGCCCGCCCGCGTCCGCCTGCTCCACCACCACCTGCACGGCGGTGCCGCCGGTCGGCGGCAGCGGCATCAGCGCCTCGATGGTCAGCTCCTCGACCACCGGGCAGCCGACCTCCTCGCCCGCGCGCACGGCCAGTTCCACGTACCCGGTGCCGGGCAGCAGCACGGTGCCGAGGACGTCGTGGTCGGCGAGCCAGGCGTGGGTGTCCAGCGCCAGCCGCCCGGTGAGCGTGACGCCACCGGACTCGGGCGCCACCACGACCGCGGTGAGCAGCGGGTGGTCGGCGTCCACCTGGCCGGCGCCGGTGACGCCGGTGTTCGCGGGTGCCATGTCGAGCCAGAACCTCCGTCGCTCGAACGCGTACGTGGGCAGGTCGGTGCGCCGCGCGCCGCGCCCGGCGAAGTAGGCCGACCAGTCGGGGCCTCCCGCCGTGACGTGGAGCCCGGCCAGCGCGGTGAGCAGGGCCTCGGGTTCGGGCCGGTCCTTGCGGACGGCGGGCGCCAGCACGGCGGGCGCGTCGTCCAGGCAGGCGTCGGCCAGCGCGGTGAGCACGCCGGCCGGACCCAGCTCCAGGAACCGGGTGACGCCGGCGTCGGCGAGCGTGCGCACCCCGTCGGCGAACCGCACGGCCTCGCGGATGTGCCGCACCCAGTAGTCGGGCGAGGCCAGGTCGGCGGCGGTGGCGAACCCGCCGGTCAGGTTGGACACCACGCGCAGCCGCGGCGTGCCGTAGTCGAGACCGGCGGCGACCTCCCGGAACCGCGCCAGCACCGGTTCCATCAGCGGCGAGTGGAAGGCGTGGGACACGCGCAGCTCCGTGCCGCGGAAGTGGGCGGCGACGGCCCGGACCTCGTCGGCGACGCCCGAGATCACCACGGACTCGGGGCCGTTCAGGGCGGCGATGCCGACGCCCTCGGTGAGCAGCGGCACGACCTGGTCCTCGGTCGCGCGCACCGCGGCCATCGCACCACCGGCGGGTAGCGCCTGCATGAGCCGGCCGCGGGCGGCGACCAGCGCGCAGGCGTCGGCCAACGACAGCACGCCCGAGACGTGCGCGGCGACCAGTTCGCCGATGGAGTGGCCGAGCAGCACGTCCGGCGTGACGCCCAGCGACTCGACCAGCCGGAACAGGGCGACCTCGAACGCGAACAGGCCGGTCTGGGTGTAGAGCGTGCGGTCGAGGTCGGTGCTGCTCTCGTCGAACATCAGGTCGCGCAGCGAGAGGCCGAGCAGCGGGTCGAGGTGCGCGCACACCTCGTCCAGCGCGTCGGCGAACACCGGGTGCGCCTCGTACAGCTCGCGGCCCATGCCGGCGCGTTGGGCGCCCTGCCCGGAGAACAGGAACGCGGTGAGGCCGTCGCTCGCGGCTGCCCCGGTGACGACCGCGCCGGTGGCGACCGCGCCGGCGGACAGGTCGGCGAGGTCGCGCAGCACGTCGTCCCGGTTCGCGCCGAGCACGACCGCGCGGTGCTTCAACGCCGCCCGCCCGGTGGCCAGGGAGTAGCCGAGGTCGAGCAGGCTGGTGTCAGGGTCGGCCGCCAAGCGCGCCCTCAACCTGGCCGCCTGCTCGGGCAACCGGTTCTCGGCCGCGGCCGAGAGCACCAACGGCACGAGGCCGGCGTCGGGTTCCTGCCGGCCGGAGGCCTCCTCGGCCACCGGCTCGTCCGGCGCCTGTTCGAGGATCACGTGCGCGTTGGTGCCGCTGAGCCCGAAGGACGACACGGCGGCGCGGCGCGGACGTCCCGCGTCGACCCACTCCACCGGCTCGGTCAGCAGCCGCACGTCGCCCTCGGTCCAGTCGACCTGCGGCGACGGCTCGTCCACGTGCAGGGTCCGGGGCAGCACGCCCCGCCTCAGCGCCATCACCATCTTGATCACGCCGCTGACACCGGCCGCCGCCTGCGCGTGGCCGATGTTCGACTTGACCGAGCCGAGCCACAGCGGCCGGTCCGGCGCGCGGTCCTGGCCGTAGGTGGCGAGCAGGGCCTGCGCCTCGATCGGGTCGCCGAGCCGGGTGCCGGTGCCGTGGCCCTCGACCGCGTCGACGTCCGAAGTGGACAGACCGGCGCTCGCCAGCGCCTGCCGGATCACCCGTTGCTGCGAGGGGCCGTTGGGCGCGGTCAACCCGTTGGACGCGCCGTCCTGGTTGATCGCCGACCCGCGCACGACCGCGAGCACCCGGTGGCCGTTGCGGCGGGCGTCGGACAGCCGCTCCACCACGAGCAGGCCCATGCCCTCGGCCCAGCCGGTGCCGTCGGCCGCGCCGGCGAACGCCTTGCACCGGCCGTCGGCCGACAGCCCGCGCTGGCGGCTGAAGTCCACGAAGATGTCCGGGGTCGGCATCACCGTGACGCCGCCCGCGATGGCCATCCCGATCTCGCCCTGGCGCAGCGCCTGGACCGCCATGTGCAGCGCGACCAACGACGAGGAGCACGCCGTGTCGACGGTGACAGCGGGCCCTTCCAGCCCGAGGGTGTAGGAGACGCGGCCGGACGCGATGCTGCCCGCGCTGCCGTTGCCGAGGTACCCGGCCAGGTCCTCGGGCACCTCGCCGGGACGGCTGCCGTAGTCGCCGTACATGACGCCGACGTACACGCCGGTCCGGCTGCCGCGCAGCGTGGTCGGGTCGATCCCGGCGTCCTCCAACGCCTCCCACGAGCCCAGCAACAGCAGCCGCTGCTGCGGGTCCATGGCCAGCGCCTCGCGCGGCATGATCCCGAAGAACTCGGGGTCGAACTCCGCCGCGTCGTGCAGGAAACCGCCCTCGCGGACGTACGTGCGGCCCGGTCGGCCCGGTTCCGGGTCGAAGATGCCGTCCACGTCCCAGCCGCGGTCGGTGGGGAAGCCGCCGACCGCGTCCCGGCCCTCGGCCACCAGCCGCCACAGGTCCTCGGCGTCGCGCACGCCGCCGGGGAAGCGGCAGCTGATGCCGACGATCACGACGGGGTCGTCCGCGACGGCGGACGTGGTGACCGGCGGCGCGACGGCGGTGGTGGTCGTGAGGGAGCCGTCGATCAGCGCCGCGACGGCACGGGCCGTCGGGTGGTCGAACACCAGCGTCGCGGGCAGCCGCACGCCGGTCGCCGCGGTGAGCGCGTTGCGCAGCTCGACGGCCGCGAGCGAGTCCACGCCGAGGTCCCGGAACGGCCGGTCGGCGTCGATCGCGTCGGGGCTCGCGTGGCCCAGCACCGCCGCCGCGCAGGACCGCACGACGTCGAGCACGGCCCGCAGCCGCTCCGCGCCGGACAGCCCGGCGAACCGGTCGTCGGACGCCTTGGCCGCGCGCACCGGCCGACCGGCCAGGCCGCGCAGCAACGCGGGCAGCTCGTCGGACCTCGCGCGCAACGCCGCCCGGTCGACCGGCATCGGCGTCACCACCGGGTCACCGGTCGCGAGGGCGCTGTCGAACAGCGCGAGGGCGTCCTCGACGGCCATCGCGGGCGTGCCGAGCCGGGCCATCCGGTCGAGGTCGGCGTCCGCGAGCGGACCGCCCAGACCGGTGTCGACCGCCCACATGCCGAACCCGAGGGAGGCGGCGGGCAGGCCGGCCGCCGCGCGGTGGGCCGCCAGGGCGTCCAGGAACACGTTGGCGGCGGCGTAGTTGCCCTGCCCGGCGGCCAGCACGGTGCCGCCCGCCGAGGAGAGCAGCACGAACGCCTTCAGGTCGCGGGTCAGCTCGTGCAGGTGCCACGCGCCGTCCACCTTGGGCCGCAGCACGGCGTCCGTCCGCGCCGCGGTCAGGTCGCCGACCAGCGCGTTGTCGGCCACGCCCGCCGCGTGCACGACGGCGGTCAGCGGGTGATCCGCGGTGATCCGGTCGAGCAGCGCGGCGACGGCGGCGCGGTCGGTGACGTCGCACGCCTCGACCCGCACGTCCGCGCCGAGCCCGGTCAGCTCGGCCCTCAGCCCGTCGACGCCCGGCGTCTCGGCGCCGCGACGGCCGGTGAGCACGAGCCGCCGCGCGCCGTGCTCGGTGACGAGGTGCCGGGCGAGGATCGCGCCCAGCCCGGTGAGGCCGCCGGTGACGAGCACCGAGCCCTGCCAGGCGGCGGAGAGGTCGGCGGTCGCGGGCGCCGCGGCGACGAGCCTCGGCACCAGCGCCTCACCCGCCCGCAAGGCGATCTCCGGCTCGCCCAGCGCCACCGCGGAAGCCACCAGCTCGGCCGACGCCGTGCCGTCGTCGTCCACGAGCACGACCCGGCCCGGGTGTTCGGCCTGGGCGGCGCGCACCAGACCCCAGACCGGGGCCTGCGTCACGTCGACGGCGTCGTCATCCGAGGTCGCGACGGCCCGCGTGGTGCGGACGACGAGCGTCGAGGAGGTGTTGCGGTCGTCGGCCAGCCACGTCCGCAGCCCGTCGAGGACCTCGACGACGACCGCCCGGGTCGCCTCAGGCACCTCGCCGTCCTTGGGCGTGACCACGAGGACGTCGTGCGCCGGCGTCGGAACGCCCGTCCGCACGCCGACCCGGCTCCAGTCGACCCGCCACAGCGAACCGGACGACGCCGCGGCCCGGCCGAGCTCGCCGGCCGTGACGGGGCGGCTGACCAGCGAGCGCACCGACAGGACGGGGTTGCCGGAGCCGTCCGCGACGGTGATCCCGGTGACCTCCTCGCCACGCAGCCGCCGCAGCCGCACCCGCAGGTCGGTCGCGCCCGAGGCGTGCAGCGACACGCCGTTCCACGAGAACGGCAGCAGGGTCGCGCCCGCCGCGCCGCCCTCCGCGTCCAGCAGGTCGGCGTGCATCGCGGCGTCGAGCAGCGCCGGGTGCAGCCCGAACCGGCCGGCGTCGCGCCTGGCCTCCTCGGGCAGCGAAACCTCGGCGAACACGTCGTCATCACGCCGCCACGCGCGCCGCAGGCCCTGGAACGCCGGGCCGTAGGCGTAACCGCGGTCGACCAGCCACCGGTAGGCGTCGTCCACCGGCACCTCGGCGGCGCCCGGCGGCGGCCACTCGACCAGCTCGGCCGTCGGCGGGTCGGCCACCGGGCCGAGCACGCCGGTCGCGTGCCGCACCCACGGCACGTCGTCTCCTTCAGCGCGCGAGTGCACCCGCACCGCACGCGTGCCGTCGTCCTCGGCCGGACCCACGACCACGCGCAGGGTGACGCCGACGTGCAGCGCGAGCGGCACTTCGAGGGTCAGCTCGTCCACGTGCCCGCTGCCGACGTGCTGCCCGGCGCACAGCGCCAGCTCCACGAAACCGGTGCCCGGCAACAGGATTGTGCCGAGCACGTCGTGATCGGCGACCCACCGCTGCACACCGGTCGAGAGCCGGCCGGTGAGGACGACCCCGCCGGAGTCCGGCTCGACGACGGCGGCGCTCAGCATCGGGTGGTCCACCCGGTCCAGGCCGGCGGTGGCGACGTCGCCGTGCCCTGGCTGGACGTCCAGCCAGTACCGCTCGCGCTGGAACGCGTAGGTCGGCAGGTCCACCTTGCGGGCGTTGGCGCCCGTGAAGAAGGCGGCCCAGTCGACCGTGCCGCCGGCGGCGTGCAACCGGCCGAGGCCCGTGACCGCCGTGACCGCCTCGTCACGTCCCTTGCGCTGCAAGGCGATGCCGTCGTCCACCAGCGCGCTGAGCACACCGTCCGGGCCGACCTCGACGAACCTGCTGACGCCCGCGTCGTGCAACCGTGTCACGGCGTCGTGGAAGCGGACGGCGTCGCGGACGTGCCGCACCCAGTACTCCGGGTCCGTGACGTCACCGGCCGTCGCGATGGGGATCTCCGGCTCTCGGAAGCTCAACCCCCTTATTGCGGCCCGGAAGTCGTCCAACATCGGGTCCATGAGGACCGAGTGGAACGCGTGCGACACCGCCAGCCGCTTCGACCGCTCGAACTTCGCGGCCACCTCCAACACCTCGGCCTCAACACCCGAGACGACAACGGAGTCCGGCCCGTTCACCGCCGCGAGGCTCACACCCTCGGTCAGCAGCGGCAGCACCTCGGCTTCGGCGGCCTTGATCGCCACCATCGCGCCACCCTCGGGCAACGCCTGCATCAACCGGGCCCGTGCCGACACCAACCGACACGCATCAGGAAGCGATAGCACACCGGCAACGTGAGCCGCCGCGATCTCACCGATCGAATGACCAGCCAAGAAGTCCGGCCGAACACCCCACGACTCCAACAACCGGTAAAGCGCAACCTCAAACGCGAACAACGCAGGCTGCGTGAACTCCGTGCGGTTCAGACGCTCCGCATCCTCACCCCACACCACCTCCCGCAACACCGGATCGAACCCGGCCAACACCTCACTGAACGCACCCGCGAACACCGGGAACGCCAACGACAACTCACGACCCATCCCGAGCCGCTGCGAACCCTGACCCGTGAACAAGAACGCCGTCCCACCACCGGAACGCGCCATCACCGGCACGACCTCGGCCAGACCACGCACCAACTCGTCCCGGTCCCGACCGACCACCACCGCCCGGTGCTCGAACACCGAACGTGCCGTCACCAAGGACAACCCGACGTCCACCGGCCGGACATCGTCGACGAACGACGCCAACCGCGCGGCCTGAGCACGCACCGCCTCGGCCGAACGACCCGACAGCACCCACGGCACCACCGGCAGCTCGACCCCGACCGGCTCGGGCTCGACCCGCTCCTCGACGGCCTGCTCGATGATCACGTGCGCGTTCGTGCCGCTGATCCCGAACGACGACACACCCGCCCGACGCGGCCGGCCCTCGACCGCCCACTCGCGCGCCTCCGTCAGCAGGCGGACGCCACCGGCGGTCCAGTCCACGTGCGGCGACGGCTCGTCGACGTGCAGCGTGGACGGCAGGACACCGTGCCGCATCGCCAAGACCATCTTGATGATCCCGGCGACACCCGCAGCCGCCTGCGTGTGACCGATGTTCGACTTGATCGACCCCAACCACAACGGGGCGTCCTCGGCGCGGTCCTGACCATAGGTCGCCAACAACGCCTGCGCCTCGATCGGGTCACCCAACGTCGTGCCGGTGCCGTGGCCCTCGACCACGTCGACGTCCGAAGTGGACAGCTGCGCGCCCGCCAAGGCCTGGCGGATCACCCGCTGCTGGGAGGGGCCGTTCGGCGCGGTGAGGCCGTTGGACGCGCCGTCCTGGTTCACCGCCGACCCGCGCACGACCGCCAGCACCTGGTGCCCGTTGCGGCGGGCGTCCGACAGCCGTTCGACCAGCAGGACGCCGACGCCCTCGCTCCAACCGGTGCCGTCGGCCGCGCCCGCGAACGACTTGCAGCGGCCATCCGGCGCGAGGCCGCCCTGGCGGGTCATGTCGACGAACGTGTCCGGGGTGGACATCACGGTCACGCCGCCCGCGAGCGCCAACGAGCACTCGCCGCGCCGCAGCGCCTGGATGGCCAGGTGCAGGGCGACCAGCGACGACGAGCACGCCGTGTCGATGCTGACCGCGGGACCTTCCAGCCCGAGGGCGTAGGAGATGCGACCCGACACGACGCTGGCGAGGCTGCCGTTGCCGTGGTAGCCGGCGAGCTCCTCCGGCAGCGGCCCGAGGCGCAGGCCCCAGTCGTGGTACATCACGCCCGCGAACACACCGGTGTCGCTGCCCCGCAACGACACCGGGTCGATGCCGGCGCGTTCGACGGTCTCCCACGCGGTCTCCAGCAGCAGCCGTTGCTGGGGGTCCATGGCCTGCGCCTCGCGCGGGCTGATGCCGAAGAAGTCCGCGTCGAACTCGGCCGCGTCGTAGAGGAAGCCGCCTTCGCGGGCGGCGCTGGTGCCGGTGCGGGCGCGTTCCGGGTCGTAGAGGTCGTCCGGCCAGCCTCGGTCACCGGGGAACACCGAGATGGCGTCCTCACCGCCGGACACCAGCCGCCACAGGTCCTCCGGCGAGGTCACCCCGCCGGGGTAGCGGCAGGCCATGCCGACGATGGCGATCGGCTCGTCCACCGACGCCTCGGACGCGGGCGCGGCGACCTCGGGGCGGGCCGCCACCGTGCCGCGCACCAGCTCCGCGAGGTGTCCGGCGAGCGCGGCCGGGGTGGGGAAGTCGAACGTGAGGGTGGCGGTCAGGCGCAGGCCGGTCGCCGTGCCCAGCCGGTTGCGCAGCTCGACCGCGGACAGCGAGTCGAACCCGAGCTCGCTGAACGCGCGGGTGGCGCCGATCGCGTCGGAACCGGTGTGGCCCAACACGTCCGCGGTGGTGGCGCGCACGAGGGCGAGCAGCGCGTCCTGGCGCTTCGCCTCGGGCAGCGCGGCGTACTTCGACCCCGGCGTGTCGGCGACGGCGGGGCGGCGGGCCGGGGTCGGCACGAGGCCGCGCAGCATCGGCGGCACGTCGTCCGGGCGCTTGCGCAGGCCCCCGGTGTCGACGCGGGTGGGCACGAGGGCCGGCTCAGTGCTGCCGAGCGCGAGGTCGAGCAGTTCCAGGTTCTCGGCGGCGGTGAGGGGTTCGAGGCCGGAGCGCGCGATGCGCCGCAGGGCCGCGTCGTCCAGTCCCGCGCCCATGCCGGTGTCGGTCCACAGGCCCCAGGCCAGGGAGGTGGCGGCGGAGCCGGCCGCGCGGCGGTGGGTGGCGAGCGCGTCGAGGAAGACGTTCGCCGCGGCATAGCCGGCCTGGCCGGGCGCGTCGAACAGCGTGGCGGTGGAGGAGAACAGCACGAACGCGGCGAGGTCGCCGGCCAGCTCGTGCAGGTGCCAGGCCGCGTCGACCTTGGGCCGCAGCACGGCGTCCAGCCGGTCGGGGGTCAGCTCGCCGACGAGGCAGTCGTCCAGCACCCCGGCCGCGTGCACGACGGCGGTGAGGGGGTGGGCGGGGTCGATGCCGTCGAGGAGGGCTCGGGTGGCTTCGCGGTCGGCCAGGTCGCACGCGGCGACGGTGACGTGCGCGCCGAGCGCGGTCAGCTCTTCGCTCAGACCTGCCGCACCAGGCGCTTCCGCACCACGCCTGCCGACGAGGAGCAGGTGGCGAACGCCGTGTGCGGCCACGAGGTGCCGCGCGACGTGCGCCCCGACCCCGCCCGTGCCACCGGTCACCAGGACAGTGCCGCCGGTGACCAGCGCGGCGGCAGCCGAATCCCGGGCAGACCCGGCCGAGTCCCCCACCGAACCGGCGATGTCCTGGGTGCGCGGAGTGGCGGTGTCCAGGGTTCGTGGCGATGTCGCGGGTGCGGGCGCCAGCCTCGGCACGGAGACCTTGCCGTCGCGCAAGGCGAACTCCGGCTCACCCGTCGCCACGGCCGCCGCCAGCGCGCCGTCCGAGGCAGGCGAGCCGTCGAGGTCCGCGAGCACGAACCGGCCCGGGTGCTCGGCCTGCGCCGACCGCACCAACCCCCACACCGGCGCGAGCCGCAAGTCGGGCGCTTCGCCGTCGACCGACACCGCACCACGCGTCACGATCACCAGCGGCGAGTCCGCACCACCGGCCGTCCACTCCCGCACCCGGTCGAGCACCGTCGCGGCGACGGCCCGCACGGCGGCCGGCACGTCACCGTCCACCGGCTCCACCCGCGCCACGGCGAAGTCCGCGCGCACGGGGTCCGGCACGACCGCGAGCGGCGTCCACGCCACGCGGTGCAGTGAGGCCGGGCGGCCGGTCCGAGCGGCGCGCAGCTGCTCCTCCGACACCGGCCGCACCAGGTACGAACCGATCGACGCGACGGGCACGCCGTCGCCGTCGGCGAGGTCGAGGCGGGCCGAGTCGTCACCCGTCGCGGTGATCCGCACGCGCAGCGCGGACGCGCCGGTGCCGTGCGGCACGACGCCGCCCCACCCGAACGGCAGCCGGGTCGTCCCGGTCGCCGAGGCGGGCCACGCGAGGTCGGTGGCGTGCAGGGCCGCGTCGAGCAGCGCGGGGTGCAGGCCGAACGCCGCGCCGTCCACGCCCTCGGGCAGCACGACCTCGGCGAACACCGCCGACCCGACCCGCCACGCGGCGCGCAGGCCCTGGAACGCCGGGCCGTAGCCGTAGCCCTGGTCGGCCAGCTCGTCGTAGATCCCGGAGACGTCCACGGGTTCCGCGCCGGCGGGCGGCCACTCGGTCAGGTCGGCGGGCACGTCCTCGGCGCTCGGCACGAGGACGCCGTTCGCGTGCTTGGTCCACGCCTCGTCGACCTCCGCGCCCTCGGGCCGCGAGTACAGCTCGACCTCACGCCTGCCGGTCGCGTCCGCGGCCCCGACGACGGCTTGCAACGCCACCACGCCGGTCGCGGGCAGGGCCAGCGGTGCGGCCATGGTCAGCTCCTCGACGGCCGTGCAGCCGACCTCCTGCCCGGCGCGCAGGGCGAGTTCGAGGTAGGCGGTGCCGGGGAGCAGGGCGCTGCCGCCGATCGCGTGGTCGGCCAGCCACGGGTGGCTGCGCAGCGACACACCGCCGGTCAGCACCACGCCATCGGAACCGGCCACGCCCACGGCCGCGCCGAGCAGCGGGTGCCGGACCGCGGACTGGCCGGGCGCGGCGTCGACGGCGCGCGGCGCGGTGAGCCAGAAGCGCTGCCGCTGGAACGGGTACGTGGGCAGCTCGACCTGCCGGGCGCCGCGGTCGGCGTAGAACGCGCGCCAGTCCACCTCGCCGCCGCGGGCGTGGGCGAGCGCGACGGCCGACACCAGGGTCCGCTCCTCGTCGTGGCCCCGGCGCAGCACCGGTGCGGTGGCGAGGTCCGCCGCGTCCGCGCAGTCGGGGACCATGGCCGACAGCACGGCGTCCGGGCCCAGCTCGACGAACGTGGTCACGCCCTGCGCCACCAGGTGCCGCACGCCGTCGAGGAACCGCACGGGCCGGCGCACGTGCTCGGTCCAGTGCTCCGGCGAGGCCAGGGTGGCGGCGGTGACGGGCGCGCCGGTCAGCGTGGAGACGATCGGCACGCGCGGCCGGGAGTAGGTGACGACCTGCGCGAGCCGGCGGAACTCCGCCAGCATCGGCGCCATGAGCGGCGAGTGGAACGCGTGCGACACCCGCAGCTGCTTCGTGCGCCTGCCGAGGCCGGCGAAGTGGGCGGCGATGAGCGCGACACCGGTCTCCTCGCCCGACACGACGGTGGACCGGGCGCCGTTGAGCGCGGCGATGTCGACGTCGTCGGTGAGCAGCGGCAGGACTTCGTCCTCGGTGGCCTCCAGCGCCACCATCGCGCCCGCGCCGGGCAGCTCGCCCATGAGCCGGCCGCGCGCGGCGACCAGCAGGGCGGCGTCGGCCACCGACAGCACGCCCGCGACGTGCGCGGCGGCCAGCTCGCCGACCGAGTGGCCGATGAGGTGGTCGGGGCGCAGGCCCCAGGACTCCAGCAGCCGGAACAGCGCGACCTCGACGGCGAACAGCGCCGGTTGCGCGTACTGGGTGCGGTGGACTAGTTCGGCGGTCGGCGTGCCCGGCTCGGCGTGCAGCACGTCCCACAGCGAGGTGTCCAGTTGCAGGTCGAGGTAGCCGATCGCCTCGTCGCGCGCCTTGGCGAAGACGGGGAAGTCGCGGTAGAGCTGGGCGCCCATGTCGGCGCGCTGGCTGCCCTGGCCGGTGAACATGAACGCGAGGCCGCCGCCGGTGCGGGCGGAGCCGACGAGCACGTCGGACGTGGGCTCACCGGCCGCGATCGCGCGCAGCCCGCGGCGCAGCTCGTCGCGGTCCGCGGCCACGACCACGGCGCGGTCGGCGAGCGCGGCCCGCGTGGTGGCCACCGAGAAGCCGAGGTCGGCGGGCTCGGCGTGGGCGTCGAGCAGCCGTTCCGCCTGGGCGCGCAGCGCCTGCTCACCGCGTGCGGACACCACGACCGGCGTCACCTGGCGCGGCCGGACGTCGCGCGGCACGGCGCCGGCGTCGTCCGCCGGCGGCTCCTCGATGATCACGTGCGCGTTGGTGCCGCTGATGCCGAACGCGGACACGCCGGCGCGGCGCGGGCGTTCGCCGCGCGGCCACGCCACCGGTTCGGTCAGCAGCCGCACGTCGCCAGCGGACCACGTGACGTTGGGCGACGGCGCGTCGACGTGCAGCGTGCGCGGCAGCACGCCGTGGCGCATCGCCAGCACCATCTTGATCACGCTGGCGACGCCGCCCGCGGCCTGGGTGTGCCCGAGGTTGGACTTGACCGAGCCCAGCCACAGCGGGCGGCCCTCGGGCCGGTCCTGCCCGTAGGTGGCCAGGATCGCCTGCGCCTCGATCGGGTCGCCGAGCCGGGTGCCGGTGCCGTGGGCGTCCACCGCGTCCACGTCCGCCGCGGTCAGGCCCGCCTCGGCCAGCGCCTGCCGGATCAGCCGCTGCTGGGACGTGCCGCTGGGCGCGGTGAGGCCGTTGCTCGCGCCGTCGGAGTTGACCGACGAGCCGCGCAGGAGCGCCAGCACGGGGTGGCCGTTGCGGCGGGCGTCGGACAGCCGTTCCACGACGAGCAGGCCGACGCCCTCGGCGAAGCCGGTGCCGTCCGCGGCGGCGGCGAACGCCTTGACCCGGCCGTCCGGGGCCAGGCCGCGCTGCCTGCTGAACGCGGTGAACATGCCGGGGCTGCCCATCACCGCGACGCCGCCGACGAGCGCGAGCGCGCACTCGTGCCGGCGCAGCGCGTTGGCCGCGAGGTGCAGGGACACGATGGAGCCGGAGCACGCCGTGTCGACGGTGACGGCGGGCCCTTCCAGGCCCAGCACGTAGGCGACGCGGCCGGACACCACGCTGGGCGCGTTGCCCGTCATGAGGTAGCCGTCGAGGCCTTCGGGCGCCTCGTGCACGTGGACGCCGTAGTCGTGCACCTCCGCGCCGACGAACACGCCGGTGCGGCTGCCGCGCAACGAGGTCGGGTCGATGCCGGTGCGCTCCAACGCCTCCCAGGCCGTCTCCAGCACCAGGCGCTGCTGCGGGTCCATCGCCACCGCCTCGCGGGGGCTGATGCCGAAGAAGTCCGCGTCGAACAGCGCTGCGGTGTCGAGGAAGCCGCCCCGGTCGACGTAGCTCTTGCGGGGCGCGTCCGGGTCGGCGTCGAAGTAGTCGTCGAGCGCCCAGCCGCGGTCCGCGGGGAACGGCCCGAGCACGTCGCGGCCCTCGTCCACCAACGTCCACAGTGCTTCCGGGTCGTGCACGCCGCCGGGGAAGCGGCAGCCGATGCCGACGATCGCGATCGGGTCGTCCGCGTCGTCGGTCGGGCGGGTCGCGACCGGCGCGGTCGTCGCGGGCGCGAGGCCGAGCAGTTCCGCGCGCAGGTGCTCGGCGAGCAGCGCGGGCGTGGGGTGGTCGAAGGCCACGGTGGGTGGCAGGGCGAGGCCGGTGGCGGCGTTGATCCGCGTGTGCAGGTCGACCAGCGCGAGCGAGTCGAGCCCCAGGTCGCGGAACGCCACCGCGTCCTGCACGGACACCGGCTCGCCCGGCCGCACCTGTCGCAACGCCGCCAGGGCGTGCCGGCGGACGAGCTCGACCAGGACCCTGGTCTGCTCGGGTGCGGAAAGCTCCGCCAGCGACGCGGTCAACTCGGACTCGTTCATCTGCACTCTCCACGCATTCGCCGTCGCACGCTCGTTGCACGAAAACAGGGACGACCGCGCCGGCACGCCCCTAGCCGACCCCTGACCTAGCGCTCCGGGCTCGCGGGCAGGGATACGGGGTGGTGGTCGGGAAGCCCGGGGCGCCCCGGCTCGCCGTCGTAGGCGCGGCGCACGTACGACAGGTCGGCCAGCAGGCCCGAGGACGTGACGTGCCGCCCGCCGGTGGGCGCCACGAGGTGGCGCAGGGGCAGGTTGCCCAGGTCCGACCAGCACAGCCGACCCCGCGCGTCGAGGTGGCTGCGGGTGCGGCCCGCGTTGTCCGGGTGCAGGCAGTAGGGGATGTCGAGGTAGCCCCGTTCGAACGCGCGCAGCAGCGCCGTGCCGACGTCGCCCGCGAGGTCGAGCACGGCCTCGACCAGTGCCCGTGCCTCGGCGTAGGTCTGGGTGTCCCGCGGGGCGGGTCGGGTGGTGCCGGCACGCGCCGCGGCGGCGGCGTGCTCGAGCGCCGCCACGTTCTCCGCGATGGTGGGGATGCGCCGGGACTCCGCGACGGTCTTGACGATGAGCCGCTCGGACCCGGTGGTCACGGCGAGTTCCGCGGCCTTGCCGAGCAGCCGGTACGCGCCCGCGGGCGTGGTGGGGTAGGCGCCCATGTAGGCGTAGACCACCACGTGCCAGTCGGCGACCCGCAGCAGTTCGCCGCACAGGCGGCGCATCGCGGCCACGGCCTCGACGTCCTGCTCCTGGTTGGTCTGCTGGGCGTAGCTGACGGAGATGCTGCGGATGCCGTTGGCGGCGAAGAACAACGCCTCCAGCACGCTGATCGCCACGAGCTGGCTCGGCGGGCACAGCTGGCCGAGCATGCAGCCGCCGAAGGTCTCCACGTGCGGTTCGACGCCGAAGTCCCGCAGCGCGGTGAACCTGGTGGCGGCGTCGGCCCAGTTGCGCACGGACTCGGCGAGCGGCGTGCGGCCGTAGGGCAGGCAGTACGAGACCGGGCCGCCCTCGGTGGCGTCGATCTTCAGGCGGACGAGGGCGGACACGATGTCGCCGGGCACGGCCGAGCCGTGCCGCACCTGGACGGGGAAGTCGTCGTCGCGGAGTCCGTCGAGGACACCGGCCGTGGTCTCGGGGAGGTGGGTCACGATGGGGTAGCCGTTGAGCGGCATGCCGTCGGCGAGCGCGGCCTCGGCCGCGGCGAGGTCGCCGACGCGGGTGTAGCTGTCGAGCGTGATGGTGCCGACGGTGGTGGCGCGGGCGTGCTTGGTGGCCATGAGCCCCGCGCGCATCCGCTCGGGCGAGTCGAACCCCATGCGCGGCTGCACGACCAGGCCGTCACGGCGGGCGGCGGTGCGCACGAACTCACCGAACCCGACCGGCCGCGTGCCCAGCTCGCCGGGGGTCCGCCCGACGACGCCCTCACCGGCCGACGACCCGACGGACCTCACGCCGCCCACCTCGCGGCCCGCCGCACCTTCCGATCACCGCGCCCGGCGGCACCGCGACCTCCGCTCGCCGAACGCGCGCCCCGCGCCCCGCGCCGGGCGACACCTGCCGACCGCGCGGCGGTGAGGCGCTCATGGCCGGAAGCCGATCGCTCCAGGGACTCCACACGCCCACAGATAACGCCCAGCCGAGCCACGCCGACATCCTCGCGCCCCACCGGCCGGCCGAACGCAGACCGGGACGCGCCTTCGAAGTCGGGCCGGGCGGGCGGCTCGACCAGATCCACGGCGCCGGGCGCCGGTCGCCGGACCGACGCCCTCACGCCGTCGCCTCCGAACCCTGCGCCACGCGCGACAGGGCGGGGCGGCCCGCGGGCGGGATGGCGCGCATGAACCGGCGGAAGTCGGCGATCGCCTCGCCGCCGTCCTCGAAGACCGCGTCGAAACCCGCCGCCAGCAGGGCGGGCGTGTGGCCGCTCACGTCGCCGGACACGCCCAGCTTGCCGCCGATCACCACGGGCGTCGCGGCCAGTTCGGGAACGCCGCGCAGCCGTTCGATCACCCGCAGGGCGTCCTGGCCGCCGTGCCCGTTGACCGTGCCGATCACCACCAGGCCGGGCCGGATGCGGCGGCACCGCTCCACCAGCACCTCGTCCGGCACGCACGGCCCGAGGTTCACCACCGGGTAGCCCAGCTCCTCCACGAGCAGCTGGAGGAACACCAGGTTCCACGTGTGCGAGTCGGACGCGACACCGCTCACCACGACCGTCGGCGCGGTCGGGAGGTGGTCCGGAGTCGTCACCGGTACACCCGGCGGTGCTCGATGCTGGACACCGAGACGACCTCGTCACCCCGCACCACGACCTCGGTCGGCGCGGGCCTGCCGAGGAACATCAGCAGGCTCGCCGTCGGCCCGTACGCCCCGGTGTTGGGCACGCACACGACGTCACCGGACTCCACCGGCGGCAGGTCGATCTGCCGACCGAGGACGTCCCCCGGCGTGCACAGCGGACCGACGAGGCTCGCCTTCTCCACCGGCCCGTCGCCCTCCGCGGTCTGCACCTGGACCGGCAGCAGCCGGCCGAGGCCGGACATGCCGCCGAACGTGTTGATGCCCGCGTCGGTGATCACGAACTTGCGCCCGCGGCTGACCTTGACGTTGGTGACGCCCGCGACCAGCGTGCCGCTGCCACCGACCAGGTAGCGCCCCGACTCGCAGGCCACGCGGGGAGCACCGGCGCGCCACTGGGGCAGGTGCAGGTCGAGCGCCCGTTCGAGCGCGGCGCGCAGCTTCGGGTACTCGGGCCGCTCCCCCGGCGCGCCGTATGGCACGGTGAAGCCGCCGCCGATGTCGAGGTAGCGCAACGGCAGGTCGAGCTCCGCCGACAGCCGGGCGGCGAGCGCGATCGTGTGCTCGAACTCGCCGATCAGGTTGTCCTCGTCGGTGGCGTTGCTGAGCGGGAAGAAGTGGAAGCCCGCGATCCGCACGCCCGCCACCTCCCGCAGCAGCGGCAGCGCGTCGGCCAGCACCTCGCTGTCGAAGCCGAACTGCGACGGCGTGCCGGTCATCCGGATGCTGGTGGTGGCGCTGGCCGCGGCGCTGTTGACGCGCAGCAGGCAGTCCACCTCGACGTCCTGGGCGCGGGCGGCCTCGCCGACGTGCCGCACGTCGGTCACCGAGTCGGTGGAGAACAACCGCACGCCCTGCGCGATCGCCTCGTCCAGCTCGCCGCGGGTCTTGCCCGGACCGGTGTAGAGGCAGTCCTCGCCGCGGAACCCGGCGGCGAGCGCGGCGGCCAGCTCGCCGGTGGAGCTGATCTCCGCCCGGCAGGTCCGGCCCTCCCCCTCGCGCAGCGCCCGCACCAGGTCGGGGTGCGGGTTGGCCTTGAGCGCGTAGAACAGCTCGACGTCGTCGGGCAGCGCGTCGAACAGCTGCTTCCTCGCCTCGGCCACGTCGTCCAGCCGGTACACGTACAGCGGCGTGCCGAACTCGGCGGCAAGCCCGACGTCGTCGGTCATCATCTGCTCCGGTCGAGGAGGTCGGCGAGCGCGGCGCGCGCGTTCTTGCCGTGCATGGTCAGCGGCAGGTCGTCCACGACCCGGCAGATCGCGGGCACCTTCGCCGGTTCGAGGCGCTGGGCCAGTTCCTTCAGCACCACGTGCGGGTCGACGTCGCCCTCGACGAACAGCGCGAGGTCGCGGTCGCCCGACGGCGGTACCGCGGCGGCCGTCCGCACGCCGGGCACGTCCATCGCGGCGGCCTCGATCTCGACCGTGCTCATGCGGATGCCCTTGCGCTTGAACATGTCGTCGCGGCGGCCCTCGAAGTACAGGTAGCCGTCCTCGTCGACGCGGCCGTAGTCGCCGGTGTGCAGCCGCCGCTGCCCGGTGTCGCCGACCGGCCGGAACGTCCGGTCGGTCAGCTCGGGCATGCGCCAGTAGCCGGGCATGACGTGCGGGCCGGACACCACGATCTCGCCGACCTCGCCCTGCGGCACGGGTTCGCCGTCGGGGCCGAGGATCGACACGGTGGTGCCGGGCAGCGGCAGGCCGACCGACTGGGGCCGCTGGTCGTCCTCCTCGGGCGGCATGATCGACACGCGCTTGCACTCGGTCTGGCCGAACTGGCGCACCACCCGGACACCGGGGAACGCCGACCGCAGCGCGCCGATCGTCGGCGCGGACAGCGCGGCGCCGGTGTTGGTGATCAGCCGGACCGGCGGTGGCGGCTCGACGTCGCGCTGCGCCAACGTGGTGATCATCGTCGCGAGCGACGGCACGATGGGCACCACGGTCGCGCCGACCTCGCGCATCCGCCGCAGCAGCAACAGGTCGGACTCCTCGCCCGCCAGCACGATCTCGCTACGGCCCAGCGTCGTCAGCAGGACCTTGTAGAGGCCGTAGTCCCACGACAGCGGGAAGCGGCAGAACACCACGTCGTCGGCGCGGTAGCCGAGCACCTGCTGGAGGGCGCGGGACGCGAACACCACCTGCGCGTGCGGGCCGATCACGGCCTTGGGCGCGGCCGTGCTGCCGGAGGTGTAGATGAGCACGGCGATGTCGTCGGGCGCGACCTCGACGTCCACCCGGACGTCCTGGTCGGCCGCCGCCTCGACCTCGGGCCACACGTCGGCCAGGTCGTGCACCGGCAGGTCGGTGATCTCCCGCAGCCGCCCGGTCTGCTCGCCCGCGCCGATCACCGCGACGGGCTCGGCGTCGGCGAGCACGGAACGCAGGTGGTACTGCTTCATCGCGGGGTTGAGCGGCACGAAGACCACGCCGTTGCGGGACGCGCCGAAGAACATCGCGACCTGTTCCCGGCGGGTCGGCAGCTGCACGACGAGGCGGTCGCCGCGGCGCAGCCCCTGGTCGTGCAGCCACCGGGCGAAGGCGTGGCTCAGCGCGTGCAGCCGGCGGTAGGTCAGCGTGCCGACCGGGTCGCGGACGGCGGACGCGTCGGGCGTCTCGGCCGCGGCGTCGTCGAGCAGGCCGTGGATCGACGCGGCGCGTTCGATCGGGTCAATTCGGGCGTCCAAAATCCGCGTCTCCCATTCGGAAAGCGGGGCCTGAGCAGAATTCGATGGGCTCGAACGTAACCGGCGGCCGGCGCCGGTCACACCCCTACGGAGCTTTTCTCACCCCTAGGGGCGTACTCGGCCGCGGCGGCCGCGGCGAGTCGGGAACGGTCCACCTTGCGGTTGGAGTTGAGCGGGAATTCCTCGACGTGCCGGTAGCGTTTCGGCACCATTCCGGAGGGCAGCGCGGAGCGCAGCGCGGCGGCCAGCGCGGCGGGCGGCGTCGGCTCGCCGGTGTAGTAGACCGCCAGTTCGGTCAGCTCGTCCGCGGTGACCGCGACGACCACCGCGTCCTGCACGCCGGGGCACGACCGCAGCGCGTGCTCGACCTCGGCGGGTTCGACCCGCCAGCCCTGCACCTGCACCTGGCTGTCGAGCCGGCCGAGGTAGATCAGCTCGCCGTTGTCGAGCCGGCGCACGCGGTCCCCGGTGTGGTACCAGGTGCGGCCGTCGCGGCGGACGAAGCGGCCCGGCTCGTCGGCCGGGTCGAGGTAGCCCGCGGTGAGCTGAGGCCCGGTGACGCACAGCTCGCCCTCGTCGGCGACCGGCTCGCCGTCCGCGCCGAGCAGCACGTGGTCGTGTCCCTCGTGGACGGCGCCGATGGGCACGAGTCCGTTGACGCACAACGAAGGCGACGTGTCGGGCCGCCAGCGGTGCCCGGTGACGGTGACGGTCAGCTCGGTGGGGCCGTAGATGTTCTCCAGCGCCGAGCCGGGCGCCGCGGCCTGCCAGTCGGCGGCGTCGGCGGCCTTGAGCGCCTCGCCCGCGAACAGGCTCAGCCGCAGCCCCGGCAGCGCGCCGGGCCCGAGGCCGCCGGTGCGGCGCACCAGCGGGATCGCGCTGGGCGTGGAGAACCACACCGTGACGTCGCGCTCGGCCAGGAACTCCGGCAGCCTGCGGTAGGCGGCGGCGGGCACGGCCTGCACCGTCGCGCCCGCGTCCCACGCGCAGAACAGGTCGAACATCGCGCAGTCGAAGTTCAGGTCGAACGTCTGCGAGAACACGTCGTCCGGCCCGGCCTCGTACCGGCGGGTGACGAGGTCGAAGTAGTGCCGGGTGTTGCCGTGGGTGATCGACACGCCCTTCGGCGTGCCCGTCGACCCGGAGGTGAACAACAGGTAGGCGGTGTCGGTCGCGTCGACCGACCGCGGCTCGCCGAGCGCGGTGGCGGCGTGGACCGGCACGGCCCGGCCGGCGGGGACGTCGCCGCCCGCCGGGGCGAGCACCGGGACGTCGACCTCCGGCATCCGGGCGAGCACGCCCGCGCCCTCCTCGTCGACGATCAGCGCCGACACCCCGGCCAGCTCGATCATCCGCGCGGTGCGCGCCGGCGGGAACGCCAGGTGCAGCGGCACGACCGCGGCGCCGGTGTAGAGCGCGGCGAGCACGCCGACGTAGGCCTCGATGCTCTTGCCCGCCAGCACGCCGATCGCGCGCGGCCGTTCGTCCACTCCGGCCAGCAGCGCGCCCGCCCACCGCGACGCGCGGTCGTGCGCGGCCTCGTAGGTGATCGCGTCCGCGCCCACGCGCACCGCGTCACGGTGCGGCGAAACCCCGAGCCCGCGCAGGAAACGGGCGTGCAGCGCGGGTGTCGTGTCGGTCATCGTGGCTCCGGTGACTAGGGGGCGCCAGGGGTTGTGAGGGCACCGCGGATCGGTTTTCGTTTCGGTCCAGCGGACCAACGACAGTCGGAGGGGTTATGTGGGACGAACGGTTCGAGGAGCTGCTGCGGGCGCAACTGCCCTTCCTCCCGCCGGACGAGGAGTTGTCGGCGGACGCGGTGCTGCGCGACCTGGGCCTGGACTCGATGGCCACGGTGGACCTGCTGTCCGCGGTGGAGCAGGAGTACGGCGTGCGGTTCCTGGACGAGTCGCTGAACCTGAGCACGTTCGCCACGCCGGGCACGCTGTGGGCGGCGCTGTCGTCCATGCTGGAGCCCGCCTGACCGGCGGACCGGGCAGCGACGGCTACGCGCTCGCGGCGGCCATGCCGCGGGTGCGTGGCCGCAGCACGCGGTCCAGGTTGGCGGGCACGACCTCGAAGGCCGACCGCGCCGCGCGGACCCGGCCGAAGACCGCGTCCGGCCCGGCGACGTGCAGCGTGCGCACCCCGAGCCCTTGCAGGGTCGCGATCGCGGCCGGCCAGCGCACCGGGCGCACGATCCCGTCCAGCAGCATCGTCCGCACCCCCTCCGCCGTGGTGAGCACGCGACCGTCCTGGTCGGCCACCACCGGCACGCGCGGGTCGGCGAAGTCGATCCCGGCGAGCACGTCGCGCTCGACCCGGTCGCGCAGCGGCGCGAACGCGGCGCAGTGCAGCGGCGGGCGCATCGTGTAGAACGACATGCCGCCCACCGCGCGGAGCCTGCGCTGGAAGTCCTCCAGGGCGTGGTCGCGCAGGGACACCATGTGGAAGTCCTCGTCGACGTAGCAGGAGATCTCGTACCACTCGCCCCGCCGGTCCAGCTCGCCGAGGATCCCGGCCAGCACGTCGGCGGGCACCCTGGTGAACGAGTGGGTGACCACGTCGCGGTGCTCGTGGGCGAAGTACTCCTGCTCGGCCCTGGCCATCGCCACCGTCAGGCCGACCGCGTCGGCGAAGTCCAGCGCGCCCGAGTAGACCGCGGCCGTCTTGCCGCCGAAGCTGAGCCCGACGCACACCTCGGGGCGTGCGCCGAACTCCTCCTCCGCCCACTTGGCCATGCCGAGGCACGCGATCAGGAACGCGACCTGAGCGTATTCCGAGTAGTCGTCGTCATCGGCCAGGCAGCGGTCGAACAGCGAATAGCCGAGCACGTCGTCCGCGGTCGCGAGCATGGCCCGGGTCGACGGGTCGACGAGCAGGAACTTGGCGAGGTCGTGGAATCGGTTGGGCCCCATTCCGGGGAAGGTGATGGCGGTGTCCATGTACCTTTGTCCATTCACGTAGAACGCGCCGCGGTTTCCCTGCGAGTGTGTGGCGCGGTCCCGTGCCCGGCACACCCCTAGCTCCCCCTACCGGGCCGCCAGGCCGTCCAGGTAGTCCCGCAGGACCTGCGTGAAGCGCTCCGGCTCCTCCAGGTTGGGCAGGTGGCTGGACTCCTCGAACAGCTCCCACCGCACGTCGGGCACGAGGTCGGCGTAGGGCTGCACGGTCACGGGCGTCGCCTCGTCGTGCCGGCCTGAGACGACGAGCGTCGGCACGTCCACCAGCGGGCAGCAGTCGATCACCGACCAGTCCTTGAGGGTGCCGATGACGTGGAACTCGCTCGGCCCGTTCATGGCGTGGTAGACGGTCGGGTCGTTGACGATCTCGTAGAACGAGGCCAGGTAGTCGCGCGGCCACGGGTCGAGCCGGCACACGTGCTCGGTGTAGAACGGCATGATCGCCTTGGCGTACTCCTCGCTGTCGGTGGTGCCCGCGGCCTCGTGCCGCAGCAGGGTGTCGTTGACGCCGAACGGCAGCCGGGCGCGCAGCACCTCCATCTCCCGCAACCACAACGGGTAGGACGCGGGCGAGTTGGCCACCACCAGGCCGCGCAGCCCGGCGGGCCGCGCGGCGGCGTGCTTGGTGGCGAGCATCCCGCCCCAGGAGTGCCCGTAGAGCACGTACCCGTCGGCGATGCCCAGGTGCTCCAGGAGGTTGTCCAGCTCGGCCAGGAACAGCTCCACGGTCCAGAAGTCCGGACCCCGGTCGGGCAGGTGCGTGGAGCCGCCGTTGCCGAGCTGGTCGTAGTGCACGACGGGGTGGCCGCGCTCGGCGAGGACGGCCAGGTTCTGGAGGTAGTCGTGCGTGCTGCCCGGCCCGCCGTGGACGACCACCAGCGGCGGGCGACCGGAGCGCAGGTCTCCGGTCACCCGGTACCAGGTGTGGTGCTCCCCGAACGGCGCCAGGCCCTTCGACGTCGGCTTGATCCTCATCGGTCGTCCCTCTCCATCGAGTCGAGCCAGCCGTCGACGAGCTTCGCGGTGTCGGCGGAGCGCTCCTCGATGACGGTGAAGTGGTTGGCCGCCACGGACCGCACGGCGTGCGTGGGCTCCAGCGGCTCGGCGAGCCAGTCCTGCTGGCCCTCGGGCAGGTCCAGGAAGCTCTCGGTGCACCGGATGAACAGCACGGGCGCCTCGACCGGGTCCATCCGCAGGTTGGGCACGAGGTCGAACCAGCAGGCCATCGCGGACAGCCGGGCGTTGTCGAACCGGCCGAACAGGGACTCCTTCTCGTACAGGCCCAGCGTCAGCTCGCGGATCGGCATGGCCGCGCCGGAGCCCTCGTCGAGGATCTTGAACGAGTCGAGCATGACCACGCCCGCGGGCCGCGCCGCCCCGGTCCGCTCCAGGTGCCCGGCGACCGAGTAGGCCAGCGATCCGCCGGACGAGTAGCCGAAGAGCACGAACGGCTCGCCCTCGGCGGCCTTGAGCACGGCGGCGGCGAGCACCTCGACGGCGGCGTCCACGGAGGCGGGCAGGCCCTCCCCCGCGACGAAGCCCGGCGTGGGGATGCCCACGACGTGCCGCGGCGTGCTGAGGTTCCCGACCACCCGCGAGTGCTGGTGCAGGCCGCCGGTGACCATCGGCGTGCTCAGGCAGATCAGGCGCGGCGCGCCGGCCGGCCCTTCGCGCATGGTGACCGGCGACGGGACGTCCGCCGGGTCGGCCGCCGAGGTGAACTTCGGCCGCAGCGCGACCACGGCGCGGAGCAGGTCGTAGGCCTCGCCGACCCGCCCCTCCTCCAGCCCGGCGCGGAACAGGGCGCTGAGCGAGTCGTCCGCCGTGGCGGCGACCGGCGCCGCCGTGGTGCCGACGGACAGCTCGGAGCGCACCCACCTGGCCAGCTCCGCCGGGTTCTTGTTGTCGAACACCACCATGGGCGGCAGGCTCAGCCCGGTGGCCGCGTTGAGCTGGTTGCGCAGCTCCATCGCGGTGAGCGAGTCGAACCCGGACTCCAGGAAGTCGCGCTCCGGGTCGACGGCGGCCGGGTCGGTGTGGCCGAGCAGCATCGCGCAGTACCCGAGCACGAGGTCGCGCAGCACGACTTCCTGCTCGGCCTCGTCCAGCCCGGCGAGCCGCTGCCGCAGCGCGCCCGCTTCCGCCGCCTCCGCCGCGCCACGCCGGCGTGCCGGTGCGAAACCGCGCAGCAGCACCGGGATCTCGTCAGTGCGGGACCGCAGCGCCTGGACGTCCACCTTCAGCGGCACGAGCGCCGGCACGCCCGCCGCCAGCGCCGCGTCGAACGAGGCGAACGCCTCGGCCTCGGTCAGCGCGGGCAGGCCCTGGCGGCGCAGGCGGTGCAGGTCGGCTTCGGTCAGGTAGGCGCTCAGACCGGTGTCGACCGCCCACAGGCCGAACGCCATCGACGTCGCGGCCAGCCCGGAGGCCGCCCGGTGCGCGGCGAGGGCGTCGAGGAACACGTTCGCCGCCGCGTAGGGCGCCTGGCCCGACGCGAGGACGTGCCCGCCCGCGGAGGAGAACAGCACGAACGCGGCCAGGTCGACCTCCGCGGTCAGCTCGTGCAGGTGCCAGGCGGCGTCCGCCTTGGCCCGCAGCACGGGGTCGATCCGCTCGGGCGTGATGGTGCCGACGAGGCCGTTGTCCGCGACGCCGGCGGCGTGCACGACACCGGTCAACGGGTGCTCGGCCGGGATGCCCGCCACCAACGCCGCCACCGCGGCACGGTCGCCGACGTCGCACGCCGCGATCGTCACGGCCGCGCCCAACGCCGTCAGCTCGTCACGCAACCCGGTCGCACCCGGCGCTTCCACACCACGCCGACTCGTCAACACCAAGTGCCGCACGCCGTGCTCGACCACCAGGTGCCGGGCCACCAGACCACCCAGACCGCCGGTGCCACCCGTGACCAGCACCGTGCCGCCCTCGCGCCACCGCGGCGAGTCACCGACATCGGTGTGCCGGACCAGCCTCGGCACGCTCAACCGGCCGCCCCGCACCGCGATCTCCGGCTCCCCGGCGGCCGCGGCGGCGTCGACCGCGCCCGCGGACACGGCCCGGTCGTCGGTGTCCACCAGCACGAACCGGCCCGGGTTCTCGGCCTGCGCGGCCCGCACCAGACCCCACACCGGGGCCTGCGCGACGTCCACCACGCCGTCACCGGTGTCGACCGCGTGCCGGGTCACCACCACGAGGGTCGTGCCGGTGAAGCGCTCGTCCTCCAGGCAGGTCCGCACGGCGGCGAGCACGGCGGTCGTGGCGGACCGCACGCGCGTCGGCACGTCGTCACCGACCGGTTCGACGCGCAGCCGGACGTGCGCCGGCGCCGGGCGGCCGTCGGCGACCTCGGCGAGCGGCACCAGCTCCACCCGGTCCTCCGGCGTGGCGAGTTGGTTCCAGTCGACGCGCAGCACCGACGCGTCGCGCCGGCCCGCCGTCAGCTGCTCGACCGACACCGGGCGCAGGTTCAGCGCCGCGACGGTGGCGACGGGCGCGCCGGCGGCGTCGGCCAGGGTGAGCGCGAACGCCGTCTCGCTCGACCGGCTCAGCCGGACCCGCAGCGCGGTGCCGCCGGTGGCGTGCAGGGTCACGCCGGACCAGGAGAACGGCAGCATCGTGCGCGTGCCGTCGGCGTCATCGTCGCCGGCGAAGTTCAACGCGTGCATCGCGGCGTCGAGCAGCGCGGGGTGCAGCCCGTACCGGGCGGCTTCGGCGCGGCTCTGCTCCGGGAGGGAGACCTCGGCGTAGACGTCGTCACCGCGCCGCCACGCGGCCCGCAGGCCCTGGAACGCCGGGCCGTACCCGTAACCGCGGTCCTGGAGGAACTCGTACGCGCCGTCGAGGTCGACGGGCTCGGCGCCGGGCGGTGGCCACTCGTCCAGCCGGGCGCCGGGCGCCCCGGTCCCGGCGGCGAGCACGCCGTCGGCGTGCGCCGTCCACGGCTCGTCCGGCTCCGCGTCCTGGGGGCGGGAGTGGATGGTGATCCGACGTCGCCCGCCGTCGTCGGCCGCGCCGACGCGCACCTGCACCTGCGAGCCCTTCTCGGCGGGCACGAGCGGTGCGCCGAGGGTCAGCTCCGCCAGCACGTCGCAGCCGACCCGGTCACCGGCCTGGACCGCCAGCTCGACCAGCGCGGAGCCGGGGACCAGGACGTTGTCGAACACGCGGTGGTCGGCCAGCCAGCGCTGCGCGTGGGCGGCGAGGCGTCCGGTGAGGAGCAGCTCGCCGGAGTCGGCCAGCGGCACCGCCGCACCCAGCAGGGGGTGTTCGACCGTCGCCAGGCCGGTGGCCGCGATGTCCGGGGTGAGCAGCAGCTGCTCGTCCGGCCAGTACTCCTGGCGCTGGAAGGGGTAGGTCGGCAGGTCGACCCGCCGGGCGGCGCGGCCCGCGAAGAAGGCCCGCCAGTCCACGGTCCCGCCGGCGGTGTGCAGCCGACCGATGCCGGTCACCAGCGTGACGGCCTCGTCACGGCCCTTGCGCTGCAACGGGATGCCGTCCTCGACCAGGGCGCTGAGCACCCCGTCCGGGCCGACCTCCACGAAGCGCACGACACCCTGCTCACTCAGCCGCACCACGACGTCGTGGAACCGGACGGCGTCGCGGACGTGCCGCACCCAGTACTCCGGATCCGTCACGTCGCCGGCCGCGACGATCGGGATCGTCGGCTCACGGAAGCTCAACTCCCGCACCACCGCGCGGAAGTCGTCCAGCATCGGGTCCATCAACACCGAGTGGAACGCGTGCGACACCGCCAGCCGCTTCGACCGCTCGAACTTCGCGGCCACCGCCAGCACCTCGGCCTCGACCCCGGAAACCACCACCGAATCCGGCCCGTTGACCGCCGCGATGCTCACACCCTCGGTCAACAGCGGCAGCACCTCGGCCTCGGTGGCCTTGACCGCCACCATCGCCCCGCCCTCGGGCAACGCCTGCATCAGGCTCGCCCGGGCCGACACCAACCGGCACGCGTCGTCCAAGGAGAGCACCCCGGCCACGTGGGCCGCCGCGATCTCACCGATGGAGTGACCCGCCACCCGATCCGGCCGCACGCCCCACGACTCCACCAAGCGGTAGAGCGCCACCTCGAACACGAACAGCGCAGGCTGCGTGAACTCCGTGCGGTTGACCGCCTTCTCGTCCCAGCCCCACATCACGTCCAGCAGCTCCGGCGCGAACCCGGCCGCCGCCTCCTCCAACGCCCGCGCGAACACCGGGAACTCCCCGTACAGCTCACGGCCCATGCCGACCCGCTGCGAGCCCTGACCGGTGAACAGGAACGCGGTCGAGCCGGTCGACCGCGCCACGCCGGACGCGCCCCGGCCCTCGGCCAGCGCGGTCAGCTCCCGCATCAGCTCGCCCCGGTGCTCGCCGACCAGCACGGCCCGGTGCTCGAACCGGGAACGGCCCGTGGCCAGCGAGAAGCCGACGTCGACACCGCGCAGGTCCGGCCGGTCCACCAGGTGCGACCGCAACGACGCGGCCTGCGCGAGGAGACCTTCCGCCGTCCGGGCGGACAGCAGCCACGGCACGACCGAACCGGTCACGGTCGGCGTCTCGGGCCGGGGTTGCACCGGGTCGGCCTGCTCGATGATCACGTGCGCGTTGGTGCCGCTGATGCCGAACGACGAGACCGCCGCCCGCCGCGGCCGGTCCACCGCGGGCCACTCGCGCGCCTCGGTGAGCAGCCGCACGCCGCCCGCCGCCCAGTCCACGTGCGGCGACGGCTCGTCCACGTGCAGGGTCTTCGGCATCACACCGCGCCGGACGGCCTCCACCATCTTGATCACCCCGGCCACGCCCGAGGCGGCCTGCGTGTGGCCGATGTTCGACTTGATCGACCCCAACCACAGCGGGGCGTCGTCGGTCCGGTCCTGGCCGTAGGTGGCCAGCAGCGCCTGCGCCTCGATCGGGTCGCCCAACGTCGTGCCGGTGCCGTGGCCCTCGACCACGTCCACGTCCGAAGTGGACAGTCCGGCGACGCCGAGGGCCTGCCGGATGAGCCGCTGCTGGGACGGCCCGTTCGGCGCGGAGAAGCCGTTCGACGCGCCGTCCTGGTTGAGCGCGGTCCCGCGCACGACGGCGAGCACCGGGTGCCCGTTGCGGCGCGCGTCCGACAGCCGTTCGACCAGCAGCAGACCGGCGCCCTCGCCCCAGCCGGTGCCGTCCGCCGCGCCCGCGTACGACTTGCACCGGCCGTCGGCGGAGAGCCCGCGCTGGCGGCTGAAGTCGACGAACATGTCCGGCGTGGACATCACCGTCACGCCACCGGCGAGCGCCAGCGAGCACTCGCCGGAGCGCAGCGCCTGGATCGCCAGGTGCAGCGCGACCAGCGACGACGAGCACGCGGTGTCGACGGTGACCGCGGGTCCCTCCAACCCGAGGGTGTAGGAGACGCGGCCGGACACGAGGCTGCCACCGCTGGAGTGCGCGCGGTCCGAGCCCTGCCCGTAGTCGTGGTACATCAGGCCCGCGAACACGCCGGTGGCGCTGCCGCGCAGCGAGACCGGGTCGATCCCGGCGCGTTCCAGGGCCTCCCAGGCGATCTCCAGCAGCAGCCGCTGCTGCGGGTCCATGGCGACGGCCTCGTTCGGGCTGATCCCGAAGAACCCGGGGTCGAACATGGTCGCGTCGTGCAGGAAGCAGCCCTCGCGGGTGTAGCTCTTGCCGCGCTTGCCGGGTTCGGGGTCGTAGACCTCGTCCCAGCCGCGGTTGTCCGGGAACCCGGTCACCGTGTCGACGCCGTCCAGCACGACCCGCCACAGGTCTTCCGGCGTGGTGACGCCGCCGGGGTAGCGGCAGCCCATCGCGACGATGGCGATCGGTTCGTCGACCGCCACCCTGGTGACGACCGCGGCGGTCGCGGCGGCGGCGCCGGCCAGCGTCTCCTCGATGTGCAGCGCCACCGCCCGCGCGGACGGCTGGTCGAACACCAGGGTCGCCGGGAGGTCGAGGCCGGTCACGGTGTTGAGGGCGTTGCGCAGCTCGACCGCCGACAGCGAGTCGAAGCCCAGCTCCTGGAACGCCCGGTCGGGCTCGATCGCGTCGGCGGAGGCGTGCCCGAGGACGGCGGCGACGTGGCCGCGCACCAGGTCGAGCAGCGCGTCGAGGCGCCGGGCGTCGTCGAGGCCGTCCAGTTGCCTGACCAGCTCGCTCGAACCCCTCCGGGCCGCTTGACGCGCGGGAGCGCGCACCAGTCCGCGCAGCAACGCGGGCACGTCGCCGATGCGGGTGCGTGCCGTGGCCGCGTCGACCCGCAGCGGCACGAGCACCGGTCGGCCCGTCTCCAGCGCGGCGTCGAACAGGCCGAGGCCTTCGTCGAGCGTCAGCGGCGGGAGCCCTTGGCGGCGCACCCGGTCCAGGTCGACCTCGCCGAGCAGCGCGCCGAGGCCCGCGTCCACGCCCCACAGCCCGTAGGCCAGGGACGTCGCGGGCAGCCCTTCGGCGTGGCGGTGGTGCGCGAGGGCGTCGAGGAACACGTTCGCCGCCGCGTACGTCGCCTGCCCGGCGGCCAGCACCAGGCCGCCCGCCGAGGAGAACAGCACGAACGCGGCCAGGTCCACCTCCGCGGTCAGCTCGTGCAGGTGCCAGGCGGCGTCCACCTTGGGGCGGAACACGTCCTCGACCTGCTCCGGGGTGACCGCGCCGACCACGCCGTTGCGCGCGACGCCGGCGGCGTGCACGACACCGGTCAACGGGTGCTCGGCCGGGATGTCGGCCAGCAACGCCGCCACCGCGGCACGATCACCCATGTCGCACGCCGCGATCGTCACCTCCGCACCGAGCGCGGTCAGCTCTTCGCGCAGCTCGGTCGCACCCGGCGCTGCCAGGCCACGGCGACTCGTCAACACCAAGTGCCTCACGCCGTGCTCGACCACCAGGTGCCGGGCCACCAGGCCACCCAGTCCACCGGTGCCACCCGTGACCAGCACCGTGCCGCCCTCGCGCCACCGCGGCCGGTCGCCGGTCGCGGACGTCCTGGCCAGCCTGGGCACGTGCGCCTGCCCGGCGCGCAGCGCGATCTCCGGCTCACCGGTCGCCACCGCCGCCCGGACCAGCGACTCGTCGAACCCGTCGGTGTCCACCAGCACGAACCGGCCGGGGTTCTCCGCCTGCGCGGCCCGCACCAGACCCCACACCGGGGCCTGCGCGAGGTCGACCACGTCGTCCGGGCCCACCGCCACGGCGTGGGTGGTCACCACGACCAGCGTGCCCGCGTGCTCGGCGTTGAGCCGGTCGAGCACGGCGGCCGTGACGGCACGGACCCGGTCGGTGACGGCGCCGTCCGGGGTGGTCACGGCGAACAGCACGTCGTCGGACTCCTCGGCCGAGGCGACCGGGACCTGCTGCCACCCGATGTGCAGCAGCGCGTCGCGGTGGTCGGGCCGCACGTCGAGCTGCGCGGCCGACACCGGTCGGGACACCAGCGCCTCGACCGACATGACCGGCAGGCCGGTCTGGTCCGCGACGGCCAGCGCGATGCTGTCCCGTCCGGACGGGGTGATCCGCACCCGGACCGCGTGCGCGGCGGCGGCGTGCAGCGTGACCCCGCTCCACACGAACGGCAGCACCGTCCGGCCGTCGCGGTTGCCGTCGTCGTGCACCAGGATCGCGTGCAGGGACGCGTCGAGCAGCGCCGGGTGCAGCCCGAACCGCGCGGCGTCGGCGTTCTGCGCGGGCAGCTCGACCTCGGCGTACACGTCCTCGCCGTGCCGCCAGGCCGCCTTGAGCCCCTGGAACACCGGCCCGTAGCCGTAGCCCTGGTCGGCCAGGTGCTCGTACGCGCCGTCGAGGTCGACCGGCTGCGCGCCGGCCGGCGGCCACTGCGCCAGGTCGAAGGAGGGCACGACCGCACGTTCGGACAACGCGCCCTGGGCGTGCAGCGTCCACGGCGCGGCGGAGCCCTCCTCCCGCGAGTACACCGACACCGGCCGCCGACCGTTCCCGTCGGGCGCGTCGACCACGACCTCCACCACGGCCGCCTTGCCCGGCGGCAGCACCAGGGGTGCGGTCAGGGTCAGCTCCTCCAACGTGGTGCAGCCGACCTGGTCACCGGCGCGCACCGCCAGTTCGACGAAGCCCGTGCCGGGCAGCAGGACGCTGCCGAGCACGTCGTGGTCGGCCAGCCACGGCTGCCGGTCGGTGCCGAGCCGCCCGGTCAACACCACTCGTTCCGAGTCGGGCGACTCGACCACCGCGCCCAACAACGGGTGCTCGACCTTCGCGAGCCCCGCGGACCGCACGTTGCCGATCTCGTCGGCCATCCACGACTCGGCCAGGTAGTCCATCGTGTCCAGCCAGTACCGCTCGCGCTGGAACGCGTAGGTCGGCAGGTCGACCCGCGTGCCGCGGCCGGCGAAGAACGCCTGCCAGTCGACCGCGCCGCCGGTGCCGTGCAGCTGCCCGAGGCCGGTGACCAGCGTGACCGCCTCGTCACGTCCCCTGCGCTGCAACGCGATCGCGCCCTCGACCAGCGCGCTCAGCACGCCGTCGGGGCCGACCTCCACGAACCGGCCGACGCCTTCCTCCCGCAACCGCGTCACGGCGTCGTGGAACCGCACCGCGTCCCGGACGTGCCGAACCCAGTACTCCGGATCCGTCACATCACCCGACGTGACGATCGGGATCTCCGGCGCCTGGAAGCTCAACTCCCGCACCACCGCGCGGAAGTCGTCCAGCATCGGGTCCATGAGCACGGAGTGGAACGCGTGCGACACCGACAACCGCTTCGACCGCTCGAACTTCGCAGCCACCGCCAGCACCTCGGCCTCGACCCCGGAAACCACGACCGAGTCCGCGCCGTTCACCGCCGCGATGCCCACACCGCCGGTCAACAAGGGCACCACCTCGGCCTCGGCAGCCTTGATCGCCACCATCGCGCCGCCCTCGGGCAACGCCTGCATCAGATTCGCCCGCGCCGACACCAACCGGCAGGCGTCCGTCAGGGACAACACCCCGGCGACATGGGCGGCGGCGATCTCACCAATCGAGTGCCCCGCCAGCCGATCCGGCCGAACACCCCACGACTCCAACAGCCGGTAGAGCGCCACCTCGAACGCGAACAGCGCAGGCTGCGTGAACTCCGTGCGGTCCAACCGCTCGGTGTCCTCACCCCACATCACGTCCCGCAGCACGGGGTCGAAGCCCGCGAGCACCTCCGTGAACGCACCCGCGAACACCGGGAACGCCGCCGACAGCTCACGACCCATGCCGAGCCGCTGCGAACCCTGCCCCGTGAACAAGAACGCCGTCGAGCCCGTGGACCGGGTGAACGCCGGCACCAGCCCGGCCAGCGCACGCACCAGCTCGTCGCGGTCCCGACCGGCCACCACCGACCGGTGCGACAACGCCGCACGCGTGGTCACCAGCGAGAAGGCCACGTCGGTCGGCCGCACGGACGGGTGGTCCAGCAACCAGTCGTGCAGCTTGCGCGCCTGTGCGGCCACACCCTCGGCGTCGTGCCCGGACACCAGCAACGGCACGACCGGCAGCTCCGCCGTCGCCTGCTCGGCCTCCTCCTCGGGCGCCTGCTCGATGATCACGTGGGCGTTCGTGCCGCTGATCCCGAACGACGAGATGCCGGCCCGACGCGGGTGCCCGTTCGACGGCCACTCCCGGGCCTCGGTCAGCAGCTTCACGTTGCCCGCCGCCCAGTCCACGTGCGGGGAAGGCTCGTCCACGTGCAGCGTCTTCGGCATCACACCGTGCTGGATCGCGTGGACCATCTTGATGATGGCGGCCACGCCGGCGGCGGCCTGGGTGTGGCCGATGTTCGACTTGATCGACCCCAACCACAACGGCGCGTCCTCGACCCGGTCCTGGCCGTAGGTGGCCAACAACGCCTGGGCCTCGATCGGGTCGCCCAACGTCGTGCCGGTGCCGTGACCCTCCACCACGTCGACCTGATCCACAGATACGCGGGCGTTGGCGAGGGCCGCCCGGATCACGCGGCGCTGCGACGGGCCGTTGGGCGCGGTGAGACCGTTGGACGCGCCGTCCTGGTTGATCGCGGACCCGCGGACCACGGCGAGCACGCGGTGGCCGTTGCGGCGGGCGTCCGACAACCGCTCCACCAGCACCACGCCGACGCCCTCGCCCCAGCCGGTGCCGTCCGCCGCGCCCGCGAACGACTTGCACCGACCGTCCTTCGCCAGTCCGCGCTGGCGGCTGAACTCCACGAAGGTCTCCGGCGTCGCCATGACCGCGACACCGCCGACGAGCGCCAGCGAGCACTCCCCCGCACGCAGCGCCTGGACGGCCCAGTGCAGCGCCACCAGCGACGACGAGCACGCCGTGTCCACCGTGACCGCGGGCCCTTCCAGCCCCAGCGTGTAGGAGACGCGGCCGGAGGCGACCGCGCCCGTGCTGTTGTTGGCCGGGTAGTCGTGGTACATCATCCCCGCGAACACACCGGTATCGCTGCCCCGCAAGGAAACCGGGTCGATACCCGCCCGTTCGACCGCCTCCCACGACGCCTCCAGCAACAACCGCTGCTGCGGATCCATCACCAACGCCTCGTTCGGGCTGATCCCGAAGAACGCGGGGTCGAAGTCGGCGGCGTTGTGCAGGAACGCACCCTCACGGGCGTAGGTCTTGCCGACCGCGCCGGGCTCCGGGTCGTACACGCCTTCGACGTCCCAACCACGATCCGTCGGGAACCCGCCCACGGCGTCCACACCGTCCGCGACGAGCCGCCACAGGTCCTCCGGCGACGAGACACCGCCCGGGTAGCGGCAGCTCATGCCGACGATGGCGATCGGTTCGCGCTGGGTGGCGGTGAGCTTCTGGTTCTGCTCGCGCAGGAGTTTGGTCTCCTTCAACGACGCGCGGAGCGCTTCGACGAGTTTGTCGTTCGGGCCGGTCATTCCCGTTCACGCTCCCTGAGTCGCGTCGTCGAGGTCGATGCCCTCGAACGCCATGCTGATGAGGCTTTCCGTGTCCATCTCGTCGATCGAGTCTGCGGCCGCCCCCGGACCGGCCTGGACCTGCCGATCGCCCGCCCCGCCCAGTTCGAGCAGGCTGTCGAGCAGCCCCGCGTCGCGCAGCCGGGTGAGCGGGATGGCTTGCAGGATGCGCCGGACCTGCTCCTCGTGCGCCCGCGCCTCGTCGGCGGCCTCGGGCGCCAGCTCGGCGCGCAGGAATTCCGCCAGCGCCCGCGGCGTGGGGTAGTCGAACACCAGCGTCGCCGGGAGCCGCAGGTCCGCCGCGGCGCTCAGGCCGTTGCGGAACTCGACCGCCGACAGCGAGTCGAAGCCCAGGTCGTTGAACGCCTGCTCCGGGTCGATCGCCTCCGGACCCGCGTGGCCCAGGGTCGCCGCGGCCTGCGTCCGCACCAGCTCCACCAACACCGCGAGCCGCTCGCCGTCGTCGTTCAGGCCTGTCAGCCGGTCCCGCCACCCGGACCCCGCCGCGTCACCGGTCACCCGGCGGGCACGGCGACGAACCAGGCCGCGCAGCAGCGGCGGCACGTCGTCCCCACCGGCGCCGGACAGGTCCAACCCGATCGGCACCAGCGCCGGGAGGTCGAGCGACACGGCGGTGTCGAACAGCGCCAGGCCGTCGTCGGTCGACAGGGCGTGCACGCCCGACCGCCGCATCCGCTGCACGTCGGCTTGACCGGTCATGCCGGAGTCGTCGGCCCAGAGGCCCCACGCCAACGAGTGCGCCACCCGGCCGTTGGCCCGGCGGTGGGCCGCCAACGCGTCCAGGTAGGCGTTGCCCGCCGCGTAGCTGCCCTGACCGGGGTTGCCGAAGACACCCGCGGCCGAGGAGAACAGCACGAACGCCGACACGTCCCCGACCACCTCGTGCAGGTTCCACGCGGCGTCGACCTTCGGGCGCAGCACCCCGTCCACCCGTTCGGGCGTCAACGAGGCGATCACACCGTCGTCGAGGACGCCCGCGACGTGCACCACGCCGTCCACCGGGTAGGCGGCCACCAGCTCCGCCAAGGCCTCCCGGTCGGCGACGTCGCAGGCCACCAGTTCCGCCTTGGCCCCGGCCTCCGCCAACTCGGCCACGAGGTCGTGCGCGCCCGGCGCGTCCAGGCCGCGCCGACTCGTCAACAGCAGCTCAGTGACGCCGTGCGCGGTGACCAGGTGCCGGGCGACGAGCTTGCCGAGCGAACCCGTCGCGCCCGTCACCAGGACCCGACCCGAGAACGCCTGGCCGTCCGACTCCGACCCACGGGAGACCCGCGCCAACCGGGCCGCGTGCATGACGCCGTCACGAACGACCACCTGCGGCTCACCGGTCCCGAGGACGGCCGGCAGGTCGAGATCGGCGTCGGTGTCCACCAAGACGACCCGACCCGGGTTCTCCGACTGGGCCGACCGCACCAGGCCCCAGACCGCGGCGCCGGCGAGGTCCGTGACCTCGCCGAACGCCACCGCACCCCGCGTCACCACGACGAGCGAGGAGCCGTCGCCCCGCGCCAGCCAGTCCTGCACCTCGGCCAGGACGCGGGACACCTCGGCCCGCACCCCCGCCGGGTCCGCACCCGCCGCGCCGGCCTCCAGCACGACGGCGTCCGCGACCACCGGCCCCGACGCCGTGACCGGAGCCCACTCCAGCCGGAACAGCGACTCGTACGTCCCCGCACCGGCCGCGAGCTGTTCGGCCGACACGGGACGCATCGCCAGCGTGCCGACCCGGGCGACCGGCGCACCCGTGCCGTCCGCGACCAGCAGCGCGACCGCGCCCTCGCCCACCGGGGCCAACCGGACCCGCAGCCGCGACGCCCCGGCCGCGAACAACGACACCCCGGACCAGGAGAACGGCAGCATCGCGGGCGGCGCGGTCCCGCTGTCGTCACCGTCACCGGCCGCCACCCGGAGCGCGTGCAGCGCCGAGTCGAGCAGCGCCGGGTGCAGGCCGAACCGCGCGGCGTCCGCGCCGTCCGGCAACGCGACCTCGGCGTACACGTCGTCCCCGACCTTCCAGGCCGCCTTGAGCCCTCGGAACACCGGCCCGTAGCCGTAGCCCTGATCGGCCAGCTGCTCGTACGCGCCGTCGAGGTCGACCGGCCGCGCGCCGGCCGGCGGCCACTGCGCCAGGTCGAACGCCGGCGTGACGTCCTCCTCGGCCAGCTCGCCCACCGCGTGCAGCACCCACGGCACGTCGGCCTCTTCGGGACGCGAGTACACCGACACGGCACGCCGGCCGGCGCCGTCCGGCGCGTCCACCACGACCTGCAACGCGACTCCGCCGTTCGCCGGCAGCACCAACGGCGCGGTCAGCGTCATCTCCTCCAACACACCGCACCCGACGTGGTCACCGGCCCGGACGGCGAGTTCCACGAAGGCCGTGCCGGGCAGCAGCACCGTGCCGTGCACTTCGTGATCCGCCAGCCAGGGCTGCCGGTCGACGCCGAGCCGCCCCGTCAACACCACCCGTTCGGAGTCGGGCGACTCGATCACCGCACCCAGCAGCGGGTGCTCGGACACCACCAGTCCGGCCGACTTCACGTTGCCGATCTCGTCGGCGATCCAGGACTCGGCCAGGTAGTCCACCGTGTCCAGCCAGTACCGCTCGCGCTGGAACGCGTAGGTCGGCAGGTCCACCTTGCGGGCGTTGCTGCCCCTGAAGAACGCCGACCAGTCGACCGCCCCACCGGCGGTGTGCAGCCGGCCCAGGCCGGTGACCAGGGTGACCGCCTCGTCACGTCCCCTGCGCTGCAAGGCGATGCCGTCCTCGACCAGCGCGCTGAGCACGCCGTCCGGCCCGACCTCGACCATCCTGCTCACGCCCCGACCCCGCAGTTGTGTCACGGCGTCGTGGAAGCGCACCGCGTCGCGGACGTGCCGGACCCAGTACTCGGGATCGGTCACGTCGCCGGTCGTGGCGATCGGGATGGCCGGTGCGCGGAAGGTCAGCTCGCCCACGACGGCGCGGAACTCGTCCAACATCGGGTCCATGAGGACCGAGTGGAACGCGTGCGACACCGACAACCGCTTCGACCGCTCGAACTTCGCGGCCACTGCCAGCACCTCGGCTTCGACACCCGAGACGACCACGGAATCCGGCCCGTTCACCGCCGCGATGCCCACGCCCTCCGTCAACAACGGCACCACATCCGCTTCGGTGGCCTTGATCGCCACCATCGCGCCGCCCTCGGGCAACGCCTGCATGAGGCTCGCCCGCGCCGACACCAACCGGCACGCGTCCGTCAGGGACAACACCCCGGCCACGTGGGCGGCGGCGATCTCACCGATCGAGTGCCCTGCGAGCATGTCCGGTCGAACGCCCCACGACTCCAACAAGCGGTAGAGCGCCACCTCGAACGCGAACAACGCAGGCTGCGTGAACTCCGTGCGGTCCAACCGCCCCGCGTCCTCACCCCACATCACCTCCCGCAACACCGGGTCGAAGCCCGCGAGCACCTCAGAGAACGCACCCGCGAACACCGGGAACGCCGCCGACAACTCACGACCCATGCCGAGCCGCTGCGAACCCTGCCCCGTGAACAAGAACGCGGTCTCACCACCAGCCCGCGCCACCACCGGCACGACATCCGCCAAGCCGCGCACCAACTCGTCCCGATCCCGACCGACCACCACCGCCCGGTGCTCGAACACCGAACGACCAGCCAACGACAAGCCGACGTCCACCGGCCGGACATCAGCGCCCACGAACGACGCCAACCGCACAGCCTGAGCACGCACCGCCTCGGCCGAACGACCCGACAGCACCCACGGCACCACCGGCAGCTCGACACCGGTGTCGCCCGCGTCCACCGCCACCGGTTCCTCGACGATCACGTGCGCGTTCGTGCCGCTGATCCCGAACGACGAGATTCCGGCCCGACGCGGGTGCCCGTTCGACGGCCACTCCCGCGCCTCGGTCAGCAACCGCACGTTGCCCGCCGCCCAGTCCACGTGCGGCGAAGGCTCGTCAACGTGCAGCGTCTTCGGCATCACGCCATTCCGGATGGCCTCGACCATCTTGATGATCCCGGCGACACCGGCCGCGGCCTGCGTGTGACCGATGTTCGACTTGATCGACCCCAACCACAACGGCGCGTCCTCGGCGCGGTCCTGACCGTAGGTGGCCAACAACGCCTGCGCCTCGATCGGGTCACCCAGCGTCGTGCCGGTGCCGTGCGCCTCCACCAAGTCGACGTCGGCGGTCATCAGCCCGGCGTTCGCCAACGCCTGCCGGATCACCCGGCGCTGGGACGGGCCGTTCGGGGCGGTGAACCCGTTCGACGCGCCGTCCTGGTTGATCGCCGTGCCACGGACGACCGCCAGCACGCGGTGCCCGTTGCGGCGGGCGTCCGACAGCCGCTCGACGAGCAGCACGCCGACGCCTTCGGCCCAGGCGGTGCCGTCCGCCGCACCGGCGAACGACTTGCACCGACCGTCCGGCGACAGCCCGCGCTGACGGCTGAACTCCACGAACACCTCGGGCGTCGCCATCACGGCCACACCGCCGACGAGGGCGAGCGAAGACTCACCGGACCGCAGCGCCTGGACGGCCCAGTGCAGCGCCACCAGCGACGACGAGCACGCCGTGTCCACCGTGACCGCGGGCCCTTCCAGCCCCAGCGTGTAGGAGACGCGGCCGGAGGCGACCGCGCCCGTGCTGTTGTTGGCCGGGTAGTCGTGGTACATCATCCCCGCGAACACACCGGTGTCACTGCCACGCAAGGAAACCGGGTCGATACCCGCCCGTTCGACCGCCTCCCACGACGCCTCCAGCAACAACCGCTGCTGCGGATCCATCACCAACGCCTCGTTCGGGCTGATCCCGAAGAACGCCGGGTCGAACTCCGCCGCCCCGTACAGGAAGCCACCCTCACGGGTGTACGTCTTGCCCGTGACACCGGGCTCCGGGTCGTACACGCCTTCGACGTCCCAACCACGATCCGTCGGGAACCCGCCCACCGCGTCCACACCGTCCGCCACCAACCGCCACAGGTCCTCCGGCGACGACACACCGCCCGGGTAGCGGCAGGCCATGCCGACGATCGCGATCGGCTCGTCCGTCACCGACGTCGTCGCCACGACCGCCCGCGCGCGCTCACCCGTGCCGGACATCTCGCCGAGCAGGTGCTCCGCCAGCGCGAACGGCGTCGGGTAGTCGAAGACCAGGGTCGCGGGCAGCACCATGTCCACCGCGGCGCTCAGGCCGTTGCGGAACTCGACCGCCGACAACGAGTCGAAGCCCAGGTCGTTGAACGCCTGCTCCGGGTCGATCGCCTCCGGACCCGCGTGCCCCAAGGTCGCCGCGGCCTGCGTCCGGACCAACTCCACCAACACCGGGAGCCGCTGCTCCTGCGCCAACCCCGCCAACCGCTCACGCCACACCGACGAACCGCCGGCCACTCGGCGGGCACGGCGACGAACCAGGCCGCGCAGCAACGGCGGCACGTCGTCACCGGCGCCGGACAGGTCGAGGTCGATCACCACCAGCGCGGGCGCGTCCACGGCGGTTCCGGCGTCGAACAACGCCAGACCACGTGCCGCGGACAGGGCGAGCACACCGGTCCGCCGGATCCGCTCGACCTCCGCCGCACCGCCCATGCCGGCCTCGTCCGCCCACAGGCCCCAGGCGAGCGACTGCGCCGCTAGCCCGTTCGCCCGGCGGTGGGCCGCCAACGCGTCCAGGTACGCGTTGCCCGCCGCATAACTGGCCTGACCCGGGTTGCCGAACACGCCCGCGGCCGAGGAGAACAGCACGAACGCCGACACGTCACCCACGAGCTCGTGCAGGTTCCAGGCCGCGTCCACCTTCGGACGCAACACCCCGTCCACCCGTGCGGGCGTCAACGAGGCGATCACCCCGTCGTCCAACACACCGGCGACATGCACGACGCCATCGACGGGACGCCCGGCCAGCAGCCCGGCCAGTGCCTCCCGGTCGGCCACGTCGCAGGCCACCAGCTCGACCTCGGCGCCGGCCTCGGCCAACTCGGCCACCAGCTCGGGTGCCCCCGGGGCAGCCAGGCCGCGTCGACTCGTCAACAGCAGGTCGGTCACGCCGTGCGCGGTGACCAGGTGCCGGGCGACGAGCTTGCCGAGCGAACCCGTCGCACCCGTCACCAGGACGCGACCCGAGAACCGCGCCTCGGACCCGGCTTCCGCCACCCGCGCCAACCGGGCACCGTGCATGACGCCGTCCCGCACGACCACCTGCGGCTCGCCGGTGCCGAGAACGGCGGCCGCGTCGAGATCGGCGTCGGTGTCCACCAGGACGACCCGATCCGGGTTCTCCGACTGCGCGGACCGCACCAGACCCCACACCGCGGCACCGGCCAGATCCGTGACGTCACCGAACGCCACCGCACCTCGGGTCACGACGACCAACGACGAGTCGTCGCCCCGCGCCAACCAGTCCTGCACCTCGGCCAGGACCCGCGCCACCTCAGCCCGCACCCCCGCAGCGTCAGCCCCCGGCGCACCGGCCTCCAGCACCACGGCATCCACCGACACCAGGGACGTCGATACCGGGGACGCCGACACCGGGGACCACTCCACCCGGAACAACGACTCCGCGGCCGACGAAGCCAGCTGGTCCGCCGACACCGGGCGCAATGCCAACGACGCCACCGACGCGACCGGCGCGCCATCGGCGTCCGCGAGCTGCAACGTCACCGCGCCCTCGCCGGCCGGGCTGATCCGGACGCGCACCCGACCGGCGGCGACGGCGTGCAGCGTGACCCCGGACCAGGAGAACGGGAGCACGGTCCGCCCACCGCCCCGACCGGCGAGACCGATCGCGTGCAGGCACGAGTCCAGCAGCGCGGGGTGGATCCCGAACGCCGAGCCGTCCACGTCCTCCGGCAGGGCCACGTCGGCGAACACGTCGTCGCCGTGCCGCCAGGCGGACTTCAGCCCTTGGAACACCGGCCCGTAGTTCAGTCCCGCGTCGGCCAACGCGTCGTAGAGGCCGTCGACGTCCACCGGCTCCGCACCCGCCGGCGGCCACTGCCCCAGGTCGAACGCAGGAGCCGGGGTCCGCGCCGAGAGCACACCTTCGGCGTGCAGCGCCCACGGGGCGTCCGAGCCGCCCGCCCGCGAGTACACCGAGACCGCGCGTCGCCCGGCGCCGTCCGGCGCGTCCACGACCACCTGCACCGCCACACCACCGGTCGTCGGCAGCACCAGGGGCGCGGTCAGCATCAGCTCTTCGAGCGTGCCGCACCCCACCTCGTCACCCGCTTCGACCGCGAGCTCCACGAACGCCGTCCCGGGCAGCAGCACGCTGCCGAACACGTCGTGATCCGCCAGCCACGGCAGCGCGCCGACCGACAGCCTGCCGGTCAGCACCACGCCGTCGGACGCGGGCGACGGCACGACCGCCGAGAGCAACGGGTGCTCGACCTGCCCGAGGCCCATGGACGCCGCGTCAACGCCGGACCGCTGCTCGCGCAGCCAGTACCGCTCGCGCTGGAACGCGTAGGTCGGCAGGTCGACCGGCCGACCACGGCCGCTGAAGAACGCCCCCCCAACGACCGAACCCCCCCCCCGGGACAACCGCCCCACAGCC